>JAZQAA010000001.1:0-4059 GCA_045544975.1 Oscillospiraceae bacterium
TCACCCTTCTCAACAGTCAGGGTTGCTACCTTGTTAACATTCGGATAGTAACCAACCTGGTTTGCTACGAGACCAACCTTAACCTTCTCTTCCTCTTCCGGATACTCGCCGGTAGTACCAGAAACATTAATCAGAGCGAGGTTATCGAACTTCAGAACTGTACCTTCCTGGAAGCAGCCCCAGCTCAGAGGAGAAGTATTTGCTGTATACTCATCCTGACCGCCGAGGTGGAATGTCCACTCACCAGTACCGTCGATGGATGCCGGAGGTGTGGTATTGTTGATATCGCTCTTGTTCAGCTGGAACTCGAAAGAATATGTCTGCCAGGAACCAGCAGAAATGGACTGGCCGCCCCATGTGTAATAAGGAACTTCCTGGCCATTTGTGGAAGCAGAAGCAAGCTGGCTCTCCAGTTCATCCATTGTCAGACCTTCCTTGTAGGTCATGTTCAGCGGAGTACCATTGCTGTGCCAATATTCGCAGTCGTTGTTATTGATATCACCGATCTTTGCATACAGCCAACCAGCCTTGGAAGCGTATACAGAGTAGGTAATACGGTATTTAGCATTGTACTCCAGAGTCAGACCTCTGTGACGGAACTGACAGTCCCATCTACCTTCACCGCCGTTATCAGTACCACCGGGGGTCTTGATCGCGATGGAGTAGATACCATCATCAATTGTAAATGCCATTGTACCAGTACCGTTTTCGCAGACATGCCACGGCAGACCAGCACCCTCTTCGAATGTACCCTCACCCAGCACGCCAACAGCTGCGGATGCTGTAAGGGTTGCGATAGAAGTTGCAGAAGCGCTTGCCATCATTGCGAGTGCGGCAATACCTGCTACAACCTTCTTGCCAAATTTTCTCTTCAGCATGTTTTACCCTCCCATAAAATAAGAATAGTTTTATATGCCGCCGGCCAGTGCAAGCCGCCGCAGCATATCTGATCACGGTTTCTCCGCTGCATCCGGTCATTGCACCATGAAATGCACTGCAGAGAAATGCCATCACTGTAATTATAGTATATTCCCTAAAAAAAGTAAAGTCTTTTTTTAATTTTTGGAGTTAATCCCAAACAATGTAGTTCTTTTTTGTACAAATTAACTAAAAGAAAAGCAGCTGCCCACGGAAGCGGGCAGCTGCAGAGAAATTGCATTTTTGTGTCACTTACTCTGTATAGGGCAGTTCGCCAATCAGCTGAACAAGGTGACGCATCAGAATGGAAGTATCCGAACCATTGAGAGTTCCGTCCTGATTCACATCGCTGACCTCAGCCTGTTCTGTATTCAGATCAGCAACGCCCATGAAGCTCTGGCAGAGTGTGATCACATCCATGATGTTTACACTGCCGTTCAGATCGGTATCGCCCCAGAGAATGGTATTGTCGCCGGAGTTGCTTTCATTTGTGTCCGGTTCCTCCGGATCTTCGGAAGGCTCTGTTGTGTCGCCCTCTGTGGGAGTCACATCCTCAGGTGTTGTACCATCGGGTTCAATACCCCAGATGAGGGTATCACCATCGTACATGGTGATGTAGGGGGTGTCGATCATTGCACTCTCGCCGCCCTGTACAAGATCCTGGAAGCTCCAGTCGTTGGAAGCATCCCAAGTCACGCCGGCATTATCCGGAATGGAGATACGGAACTGGCACTCGGAACGATGCTCGGACTGACCTGTGGGCATTACCACGCTGCCGTCCGCGAAGGAAAGCTCTACATAATAAATATTGCCGTCATACTGAATCGGATCGGAGATGGACATCACACCCTTGTCGGAAGCATGCTGATCATAGCCGATTCTTACGGATACATCGGAGATGGACAGGCCTGCGTCCACAAGCTCAGTAATATCGAAGAAGTAACGGTAGGACAGGTCTTCGATCTGTCTTGCCGGCCATGCGGAGTGGTTCATCGCAAACGCCTTGATCTCAGTGTAGCTGGTAGCAGCCTGGTTGATGGAAGCGCGCATGAAGAATTCTGTCCACTTGGGTTCCTCTGTCGGCGGGAATGTCGGATCGTAGGTACCGCCGTACTTCTCTACCATTGCGCAGAGTGCAGAGGTATAGCCTGCGTTATAGTCGATAGCTACCTCACTGAACTGGTAATTGCCGATATTATCGGTATATCCGCCGGTCTGGTCAGGACCGCCGACCAGTGCACCATACAGAATATGTGCATGGGGCTTGGCATCTTCGCCCTCGGTCTGACCGATGTTCGACCACTTGTCATTCCATGCACCACTGGAAGTTCTATGGTGCCATGCCTGCGGATACTTCTCACCCATACCAACAATATAACTCATGCCAAGGTCGTTGTCACCGAACGCATAGTTCATGATATTGTCAGCAAATTCTGTGTACTTCGCAGAAGCGGTAGCATCATCCGCATACAGCTCATCCACTGCTACATATGCAAGGAACGCTGTGGTTGTCGCATGACGCAGGGAACCCCACTGGAACAGCCACGGCAGGCCGTCGGGAGTATAGCTGATTTGCTTGCCGCCGTATCCGGTCGTCCAGTATTCGAGATGCTTGGTAAACTGCTGCTTCCAGGTCTCATCACCGGTGTTGATCGCGTACAGGAGGGTACCGCCCTGCTGCATATCATCCCAGCAGTAGCCCCAGGTGAACTTCAGCTCGGTGGACTGCTCCTCCTTGCCGAGGTTCGGAATAAAGTCGCTTTCGCATCTGTCAAGGTAGGACTGCTCGCCGGTTGCCATATACAGCCAGTTTGCAGCGAAGAACAGGTCATCATAGAAGCTGGAAGGCTTGTAGTAGCTGTGTTCTGCGGTATCGTCACCGATGGAGCGCCAATCATCCGCACGCTCAAACAGATCCTTCGCATGGGTCAGGTAGGTTTCTGCCTTATCCGGATTGGAATCCTTGAAGATCATGTAGCCCTGCGCAAGCGCGGCAGCCATCTGGCCCTGGATCGCACTATCCTGGCAGGTATATGCCGGACGAACTGTCTCGCCGGTCATCAGCTCGAACTTATCCATGTACATTTCGCAAGCTCCCCACCACTGGTGGTCAAAGCCGCCTTCGCCGACCATGTACACAATCTCATCGCCGAGGTCGCACGCAACCAGATAATCGAGTACAAACTCGAGGTGATTGTGGTACATTTCAGTCTGACCAGCCTTCTCGACGCCCTCGGGGTACTGAAGCAGACCCCAGCCGAGCGTTACCGCTGCATAGGCGTTGGTCAGTGTGAATTTCAGATGGTCGCCGGCATCAAACCAGCCGCCGGGAACGGGATCGTTCACCATACAGTCGTCACGCCATGTGACTTCGTTCCACTCCGGCAGCTCACCGCACTGCTGCACCTGGTAGAAGAACATGGATTTCTGCAGCGCTTCGCCATAATCATAGGCACTGTTGGCAGCAGCATCCACAGTATCACGGGATGTTACGGCATCCTGTACAGGCGAAAATGCTGCTGTTGCACACAGCGCAAGGCTTGCTGCAAGTGCAATTGCTTTTTTCATCTTAACTTCCCCTCTCAAAAGAATATTAGTATTTTTATTGTACATCACTTTCCGGAATTTGTCAAGGGTTTTTGGGCGAATTCACAGATCATATGCCAAAAAAGAACCCCCGATGCCATTGCACCGAGGGTATCTTTATTCTTTCAATAGCTATGCTGCTCTGCTTGCAAGCAGCATGCGGTTTTATCAACTTTCCCGCGAAATATCGACTCTCACTTTGGAAGATCCCTCATAACGCGTCTCGCCTGCGCGGGCTCCGCGCCAATAGCAATGCCCCCTTCGCCGAAGGCGTTGGGGGCATATGCGTTTCATTCAATCATCATCGCGAGTCAGAAGCCACCGTTACCGGCAAACTCCCTCACGCGTCTCACCTGCGGCGGTTCGCCGCTTAGACGCAGCCCTGAGCCTTCATAGCCTCAGCAACCTTCAGGAAGCCAGCAATGTTTGCACCAGCTACCAGATCATCGCCAAGACCGTATTCCTTAGCTGCATCAACGGAGGACTTGAAGATGTTCTTCATGATGCCCTTGAGCTTCTCGTCAACCTCCTCAGAAGTCCAGTTGTAACGCATGG
>JAZQAA010000002.1:0-3713 GCA_045544975.1 Oscillospiraceae bacterium
TTGACCTCAATGAACAGGTTATTGATAACTTCGAGGTACTTTACCTGCATTGCAATTGCAGGTGCAAAATTATTGTCGAGGCAAAGCTGGCACATCTCATGTGTTTCCTTCGGCATGATATTGGAAAGAACGGAGATAACACCCTTTGCGCCAAGTGCCATCATCGGAACAATGATATCATCGTTGCCGCTGTAAATATCCATCTTGTCACCGACTGCCGCAGCTACCTGTGCAGTGTAGCTGATATTGCCGGATGCTTCCTTCACTGCGACAATATTCTTGTGCTGTGCCAGAACCTTCAGTGTATCAATGGAAATTGCCATTCCGGTTCTGCCGGGAATATTGTACAGAATAATCGGAATGTTCACACTGTCAGCGATCATCTGGAAGTGCTTGATCAGACCTGCCTGAGTGGTCTTGTTGTAATAGGGAGTTACAAGCAGCAGTCCGTCCGCGCCGAGCTTTTCTGCCTCAACAGACAGCTCGATTGCAGTTCTTGTGTCATTGCTGCCTGTTCCTGCAATCACAGGAACACGGTGATTGGTGCGCTCTACAGCAAAGCGGATGCACGCAAGATGTTCCTCTTCCGTCATAGTGGACGCTTCGCCGGTGGTACCGCAGATGATAATTGCATCGGTACCGTTATCAATCTGGTAGTCGATGTTGCTGCCAAGCCCCTCAAAATTGATGGAACCATCCTCATTAAAGGGAGTGATAATGGCAACACCGGCACCTGTGAAAATTGTATTCTTCATAAACATTCCTCCAAGTGTTGAGTTGGATTGATGAAGTGTATGATTCATAAGCAGTGGGATTCTGCTCTCACTGCGGCTGGCAGGGGTGTGGGGGCAGAGTCCCCACTGCCTTATGGATGCACTACACTTGATTAGTCGAAATAACCCTTTGCAGCGAGCAGTTCTGCGAGGAGAACCGCACCGCCTGCTGCACCTCTCAGTGTGTTATGGGAGAGGCATACGAACTTATAGTCATACTGTGTATCCTCACGCAGACGGCCAACGGAAACAGCCATACCCTTTTCGAGGTTTCTGTCCAGATTTGCCTGCGGTCTGTTGTCCTCTGTGAAGTAGTGCAGGAACTGCTTGGGAGCGGACGGCAGTTCGAGTTCCTGAGGAACGCCCTTGAACTCTTCCCAGAGCTTCAGAATCTCTTCCTTAGTGGGCTTCTGCTCGAAGGATACAAATACTGCTGCTGTGTGACCATCGGAAACCGGTACACGCAGGCACTGTGTTGTGATGGAAGGAGAAGCAGCCTTTACAATCTCGCCGTTCTCGATTGTACCCCAAACCTTCAGCGGCTCCTGCTCGGACTTTTCTTCCTCGCCGCCGATGAACGGAATCAGGTTATCGACCATTTCCGGCCATGTCTCAAAGGTCTTACCTGCACCGGAAATTGCCTGATAGGTGCAAGCCAGTACATTCTTCAGACCGAACTTCTTGAGCGGATGCAGTGCGGGTACATAGCTCTGGATGGAGCAGTTGGATTTAACTGCAATGAAACCTCTCTTTGTGCCCAGACGCTCTCTCTGGGGCTTGATGATCTCAATGTGCTCAGGGTTGTTCTCCGGTACTACCATCGGAACATCTGCTGTGAAACGGTGTGCGGAGTTGTTGGATACAACCGGGCACTCAGCCTTTGCATATGCTTCTTCCAGAGCCTTGATCTCATCCTTCTTCATATCCACTGCGCAGAATACGAAATCTACCTCAGCTGCAATTGCTTCGATATCTGTATTCAGATCACGAATAATCATATTCTTCATGCTCTCAGGCATGGGAGTTGTCATTGCCCAACGGCTGCCGACAGCCTCTTCATATGTCTTGCCTGCACTTCTGGGAGATGCTGCGAGAACCTTCACATTGAACCACGGATGATTCTCCAGCAGGGTAGCAAAACGCTGACCTACCATACCTGTTGCGCCAAGAATACCTACATTGTACTGTTTCATAAAACATACTCCTTTGCCTTGAACGAGGGTCGTTCAAAAAAATTTTTTTCAGATATTGAAAAAACCGGTTGAAAACCGGCTCATCATGCGTTATAATAGAATTACTGGGGTATTGAATTCCCGATAGCACTCCATCACGCATGATGACAGTGCAGTACCTATTCAGTACAGCACCAGAAACAAAGCTGCTCAGGCTTTGAATCTTCGGCGGCATTGCCTTTAACAGCTCTTCACGGGAGTGAGTCTCCTCCGAACTGCTACTCATCGCAGCCGCACCTCTATCCTACATATATGATATCATTTCTTGGCGCATTTGTCAAGAAGAAATTTATGAAAACAGGGAGTTAATATGAAAAAATCTGATTTTTACTATGATTTACCGGAAAATTTAATTGCACAGCATCCAGTAAAGCCAAGAAATGCCTCCAGAATGCTGTCTGTCAACCGAAATACAGGTGCCTGCGAGCATCTGCATTTCTATGATCTGGAGCAGCTCCTGCGGCCCGGCGATCTTCTTGTACTGAACGATTCGCGTGTACTGCCGGCTCGTCTCTATGGCGAAAAGGAAGGTACCGGAAGCTTTGTTGAATTCCTTCTCCTCTCTCAGCGCGGGGACAAGATCTGGGAAATTATCTGCCGTCCTGGAAAGAAGTGTAAGCCCGGTGCACGCTTCTCCTTCGGCGGAGGCAGACTCCGTGCCGAGGTACTTGAAGTCCTTGAGGACGGCAATCGTGTCGTTCAGTTCGAGTGCGAGGGGAACTTCTACACTGCTCTTGAGGATGTTGGGCAGATGCCGCTTCCTCCGTATATTACCGCAAAACTCGAGGACAAGGAACGCTACCAGACCGTATATTCCAAGGAGCTTGGCTCCGCTGCTGCACCTACGGCAGGACTGCATTTTACGAAGGATATGCTGTCTGCTATTGAAAAAATGGGCGTTAAGATCGCCTATGTGACGCTCCATGTCGGACTTGGAACCTTCCGTCCTGTGAAGGAGGATGATATCCTACAGCATCATATGCATACGGAGCATTTCATGCTACCGCAGGAAACGGCGGATCTGATCAACGAAACAAAGAAACATGGCGGCAGAGTCATCTCCGTCGGTACCACCTCCTGCAGAACGCTCGAAAGCGCTGCACAGGTCTGCAAGGGTGAACTGACAGCCTGCGAAGGGGATACCAGTATCTTTATTTATCCGGGGTATGAATTCCAGGTCATTGACGGTCTGATCACCAATTTCCACTTGCCGGAGAGTACGCTCATTATGCTTGTTTCCGCCTTCATGGGTTATGAAAACACGATGAATGCCTATAAACTTGCTGTAGAGGAGCAGTATCGCTTCTTCAGCTTCGGCGATGCAATGGCGATTCTGCCGGAATAAGAGAAATAGAAAAGGGTATTTCCGCTTGTGCAGGAAATACCCTTTCTTGTCATATCATTACTTTACAAAGCGCTCCATAATGGTGTAGCCCGGCTGGATGAACAGACCGGTTTCTTTTGCGGTCTTTTCACAGAAGCCTTCCACGCCGTCTGCATCCTTCGTGCTGTCATACATGAAGAACGGAATCGGGTCGTTTGTATGTGTCATCAGGGACAGGGGAGTTGCATGGTCGGGAGTTACCAGCACCTTGAAATCACCCTGACTTCTCAGATACTCAGTTACAGGACCGAGAATCACCTTGTCGATAATGGAAATTGCCTTCACCTTGTTGTCGATCTCGTTTCTGTGACCGCATTCGTCGGG
>JAZQAA010000003.1:0-6103 GCA_045544975.1 Oscillospiraceae bacterium
TGGCTACGATCCGACTTGGGGCGTTTGATTATGTAGAAAAGGGGCTTTGGGAAATTCGCCCGCCCTCCAGCGGAGAGCTTTCAGCAATTTACGGAGATGTTGATACACCACACTCTATGAAAGCTTTTGCATCTAATGCCCCCTCGGAATCCTGCTCATCTCGCCCTTTTCACGGCCAAGATCGGCATAGAGCAGATCAATCAGAACAATCAGCAGCGGCAGGAGTGCACCCCAGACCGCCCTTCCGGAGAAGAAGCCGCACAATACCGTTGCTGCCGCCGCGCCGGCAACAAACATACACAGCATCAGCAAATGCTGTAAAAGCCGGCGGATCTGGCTTCGGTCATGATGGAGAAGTCCCTTTGTGAAGGCAACGCCTGCCTGCCGGACATGGTTTGTGCAGAAGGTGGTCGCCATCGGCACGCTCTCTGCCTGCCGGAAGGTGTTGTACTGCATGGAGCTGATAAAGCTGATCAGAATTTGTGAAATCTGAAACGGCGCGCTGTCCGGAATCAGCCCCAGCAGCACAACCACCAGCATTTCAATCATGACAAACAGCGTGTCCCAGCGGATAATGCCGCGCCTGCGGATGCGGCCGGCAACGGCTTCGGACAGCACCGTTCCTGCAAAATATGCCCCCATCGGGATGAGCAGGTAGCCTGCCTGCGTGAAATTACCGCCGCCCAGTGCCATGCCGAACAGCACAAAATTTGCCGTCTGCGCGTTGCAGAAAATACCGCCGCGCACACAATAGGTATATCCCCCGAAAAATCCTCCCACCAGCATCAGCAGTGCAAAAATATGCCGCCGCTCGCAGGTCAGATATTGCTGCTTTTCCTCCATGGAACCTCCTTATTCCGGAAAGAATTCCTCCCACTTCTCAGTGAACAGGACATTCAGATCCACATCCCCCGTAATACCGGGGATTCTGCCGCGGCAGCTCATCTGCCACAGACAGTACTCGCCCTCATAATCCGTTGCATCCGTGTAATGCGCAAGCCAGATGGGGTAGTCCCCATGCTCGTACCAGAAGTTGTTCAGGAAATTCTTGCTGCTGTAGAGCATCGCAGAATAGCCGCTGCCCTCCAGTTCTTCTGCAAAAACGGTGAATAATGTGTTCAGATCATGGATGCTCATGCCGTACTGCTGAAAATTTGAGAAGCTTTCCCAGTCAAAGACAACCGGAAAATCAAGCTCCTGTCCGTCCAGAATCTCCAGCATCCATCGGGCATTTTCGCGTACCTCTTCCTCGGTGTTGGCTGTCGTGTACAGGTAAACGCCCACATCCAGACCGGCTTCCTGCGCCTTTCTCATGTTTTCTTCGTAATAGACATCCATTTCGTGGTCGTCATAATAATAGCCCATGCGCATGATGACGAAGCTGCAGCCTGCCGCCTTGACGGCTTCAAAATCAATGTCCCCCTGCCATTTGGAAACATCAATGCCCAGCCGCTTGCCCTCACCGCCGTAGCTTGCCGCGAAATCCGCAAACTGCAGGCGGGGTGCATTGTCCTCGGGAGTGATTTCCTCCGCGACAACCTCCACCGTCAGCTCCCAGCTTGTTGCATTGCCGGCACTGTCCGTGACGGTCGCCGAAAGGGGATAGCTTCCGATGACGCCCGTGTCCACGCTTCCCGTCCATGTCAGAACCGGCGCGGGATCGTGGTTGTCTGCATAGCCGACAAGCTCCTCAAGGTCAAAGGCTTCTCCGGCAACCACCTCTGCGCCCCATCCGCTGTTGAGCAGAACGGGTGCCGTCGTATCGCTGACAAAGTAGCTGACCGGATGCGCATAGCGTACGCCGTCATACAGATAGGAAATCGTGATCTCGCATTCTCCGAGCGTGTCAGTCGGAACCGGATCGTTGTCATGCTCCAGAATGACATTGGTTTCTGAGAACAATTCCGCAATTGTGAGCGCGCTATGTACTTCGATCTGTTCCTGCACTGTCAGAATCGCTTCTTCCGGCGGCTCGGCAGGAACAGTGGGTGCCTCCGTCGACGTTTCTGTTTCGGAGGCGGCTTCTGTCGGAGCCGCAGTCGTATCCGGCAGCGTTTCTTCGGTGGTATCCATCATGGGCGCATCCGCCGGTTCCGCCTGCTGTGAACAGCCGCAGAAGAGAAGCGATGCGCAGAGGAGCAAAGCAATTCGTTTCATCCTGATCCTTTCCTGCCGCCGAAGCGGCGATATAAACTCAATCATGGCTATTATACCACAAAATTGCCGAAAGTGCAAGTATTCTGCTGAAATTGGAGGAAAAGGAGCGCAGCCCCTTGCATTTTCCGACAGAATATGCTATAATGGAACGAGTACTGACAAATTTCGTCTTCCGAAAGGAGTACCCATGCAGAAACCACATATTATCTGCCATATGCTGACCTCCATTGACGGAAAGGTCACCGGCGATTTTCTATATCGAAGTGAATGCCAAAGAGCAACCGATCTCTATTATGAAATCAACCGCTCTCTCCGCTGCAGCGGTTTTATCTGCGGCAGAATTACCATGGAAGGTAGCTTTACGAATGGCTGGTATCCCGATCTGACAGGCTATGCGCCCGTCACTTCATCCGAGGATTTCCTCCCTGCCGATCTGAGCGGCTTCTATGCCGTTGCCTTTGATTCCAAGGGGAGACTCGGCTGGAAGGATGCCTTTGTTTACGATGAGGATCCCGGCTATGACCGTGCACAGATCGTCGAAGTGCTGACAAAGCAGACGGATGGACGCTACCTTGCCTACCTGCAGGAGCTGGGAATTCCCTACCTGTTTGCAGGCGATACGGAAATTGATGTTCCCCTTGCACTCCATAAGCTGCGCGCGCTGCTTGGCATGGAACAGCTGCTCCTCGAGGGCGGCAGCATCCTCAACGGTGCCTTCCATCGTGCCGACCTGATTGACGAGCTGAGCATCGTCATTGCGCCCATGACTGCCGGTAAGGACGATAAGCCGCTTTTTTCTGACGGCAGCATTGCGGATTATTCCCTCTGCGGCATCAAGGACTGCGGCGACAGCGTTGTATGGATGAATTACCAGCGATTCGGTGCAGCAGCCCTTTAAGGGTAATCTCGGAAAATGCTACAATTAACACCGCCCCGGCGCAAACAAAGCCGGGGCGGTGTTTTACTGCTATTCTCCCATAAACATAATCGTAAGCAATCCTTTTTTCTGTTCAGGCGTCGGCATTGTCAGCACGCCCATTTCGACAAGCAATTCCATCACCTGCGTATGCAGCCATTGAGCCGAATTCTGAAGACAATACTTGATCTGTTCATGCATATGCTTCGGCTGGTTAAGGACACCTGCCTTCGTGGCCTGCTGAGCGTATTCCTTTGAATACCCGATGATTTCCTCAGATGGATTGGGAATGCTGCTTCTCCACTTGTTTCCACTGTCGCAGAGGATCATATTCACTTTGTAGCCGCCATTTTCTTTAATGAGATAGCCTTTGTCAAGGAGCCGCTGGTAGCTTTCGATATTGGCTGTATTTTCCGGAAGATTGCCCGTGAGAAAATAGTAGAGCTTATCGTAATCCTCCGTCAGATTATCCGTCCAGAAGCCGCTGCGGTCAGTATATTCACAGTCAAACTGCCAGCTTTCCCACCAAATTCCATCACCGTAATGATTATGCCACATATCGCCGCAGTACCAGTATTTGTTGTACGCTCCCTTTTCCTTTATATATTCATTGAGCAGTGAAGCGTTTGCCTGATAATCTCCGCCGTCGGGACGTTTTACAGCGTATTTGTTTGTGATTTCGGCAACGCCCAGCTTATGCGAAAGGAACACCACCATTGCCCATTTCAGCAGATTCAGGTCATTATCGGGTACTTTCATAAAATCCGGAATGTCCGTAATTCTTTGCAGAACAGGGGCATAAAATTTTTCTGCAAAGATTTTTGCATATTTCGGATTGATTTCCTTCTGGATATCGTCCGCTTCCTTGCTTGGAATGGTAATTTGAATGTTGGCAAGGTAGCGTCCGTCCTTTTGACGATCCATGAATCCGTATTCTTCGAGCACAGCAACCTCGTCCTCGACAAAGATCGGATTGACACCAAGCTCTTCGGCAATTTCATTGATGTTTCTTGGCTGATGGTAAGCTGCATACACAATGTTCTGTGTAAGGGATTTTGAGAGAAAAGCCGCTGTATCGCCGTTTTTGCCCACTGAACCGCTATGTCCTATATTGTAGAAACGAATCGGCTCCGCGCCCAGATTTCCTGTTGTTCTTACTTTCTGCATACCCATTTTTAACTCCTTCCGTGAGCAGGCAAGATGCCATTTGACTGTATTTTCATTGAGAGAAAGCAGTTCTGCAATTTCCCTGACCTTTTTATCATGGAAATAATGCTGTACAATAATTTCACGCTGCAGCTTTGACAGGTAGGTAATCTCCCGTCGAAGGATCCCATAGCTTTCGCTGTCAATGAGCTCCTGCGTAAAATCCCTGCTGTCAGGGATTTGCTCAATACCGTTTGCATAAGTGATCTTCTTTCTGCCGTCAATATACCGTGCATAGACATTTTTGGCAACACGCCAGATATATCCGTCAGGATTAGAGATGCTGTCCTGCCGCAGCAGGGATTCATACACCTGAATGGTGATCTCAGCGGCAAGTTCCTCTGCTTCATCAATTTTTGAAAGTCTGGACATAGCGAACCCGAACAGCTTTTTTATGTACGAAGATATCATTTTGTCAGCATCATGCTTATTCATTGCTTTTCCCCTCGCTTTAAGAACGTTCTCAATGATATAGTGGGGCATTTTCAGAAAAGGTTGGTATGTTTATAATAACTTTTTTCGGGAAGGTTGTCAAGGAGAAGCGAAAAGGCATCATCCTCGGATGATGCCTCAGTACATGCTGTTGTAAAAATTACTCCAGTATCATGTAATTCAAAAAGCAATACTGCAAAAAAAGAACTTCCGATTTCTCGGAAGTTCTCATAACGCGTCCAACTGCGCGGACGCCGCGCTGGTCGAGGTGACAGGATTCGAACCATTTCCTCTGCTCCAAAAACGACAGTATATAGCGATTTTAAAACGCATTCATGTGATTTCGTGTGATTTTTTCGGAATTTCACCGTCAAGCCGTTTCCGCATTCTTCGTACCATTGATGATGCCGTTGAAATAACCATCAATGATCGCATCCACTTTCTTTCTCTCTGAGCTAAAAGTCTGCTGGTAAACACTCTTCAGAATGTTATCAGTCGCCCAACCTCCACGCTCCATAGCGTACTTATCAGGCACACCGAGCATCAGCATCACCGAAGCGTTCAAATGACGCAGATCATGAAAAGTGATGTCGATCCCATTCCTGTTCATCAGCCTCTTGAAACGGCTATACATCGCCTTTCTTGACATGGTGAACAGAAAATCAGAATCGGTTTCATGGGGAATTTCCTGAATCAGATGGAAGATGTAGTCGGGAATCTCCAGCTCTCTGACGCTGTTTTCCGTCTTACAGCCGTCACGAACTTTCATGCCCTCATCCGTCATTACCATGGTTCTTCTGATGCGAATGGTCTTGTTCTTCATGTCAACGTCCTGAAACTGCAAGCCCAGAACTTCGCCAATTCTCAAACTCAACCACGCCGCAAGCAGTACGGGCAATTCCACGCTTGTGCCTTTCACAATCGCAAACAGTGTTTCAAAAGAGGGCAATTCCTTGACATGCTTTCTCAATTTCGGAAGCCTGATGCTGCTCAGATTCTTGTCATAGTCATACATCTTGAGAACGGATTTCAGCAAGCCATAGGCATTTTTCAGTGTCTTGGCACTTACTTCTTCCGCATCGGCATTGATCGCCTGCTGAATCTGAATCGGCTTCAAGTCGCAGATTTTCACATTCATGATGGACTTGAATCTGTGCTTCAGGATCTGGTTGTAATTGCGGATAGTCGTTTCCTCGACCACATTTTTACGGCTCTTTATGTAGCGTTCCATTGCCATTGCAACTGTCGCATCAGGGTTGACCGTGTTCGTGATCTCCTCCAGATAGTCCGTGGCTCTCCTGATCGCTCTCCATTCTTCGGAATCGGTGAAGGACTTCACGATTCTTTTTCCGTTCTCGTCATAGCCAGCAACGACCTGAACTCTGAAATTCC
>JAZQAA010000004.1:0-3742 GCA_045544975.1 Oscillospiraceae bacterium
ATTGAACTTCAGGCTCTCGATATCCTCGGAGACCTTCTTGATGGTCTTGTGGATGGTAGAGGTCAGCTCTTCGCGGTAAGCATCGCCGTCAACGAGCATTTCCTGCAGTGCCCATACTCTGTCGAGGAAGCGCTTGCAGCCCTTGATGCTGGAAGGACTCCAGGGAGCGGTCTTTTCGAAGTCGCCGATGAACATCTCATACAGACGCAGGGTATCCGCGCCGTACTGGCGGATGACATCATCGGGGTTAATGACATTGCCGCGGGACTTGGACATCTTCTGGCCGTCCTCGCCGAGAATCATACCATGGGAGGTACGCTTCATATACGGTTCCTTATGGGCAACGCTGCCGATATCATAGAGGAACTTGTTCCAGAAACGGGAATACAGCAGGTGGAGTGTGGTATGCTCCATACCGCCGTTGTACCAGTCAACGGGCATCCAGTATTCGATGGCTTCCTTGGAAGCGAGAACATCGGGGTTCTTCGGATCGCAGTAGCGCAGGAAGTACCAGGAGGAACCTGCCCACTGGGGCATGGTATCGGTTTCGCGCTTTGCAGGGCCGCCGCAGCACGGACAGGTTGTGTTGATGAAGCTGTCGAGCGTTGCAAGCGGGGATTCGCCGTTATCGGTCGGCATATAGCTGTCTACATCGGGGAGACGCAGCGGCAGCTCTTCCTCCGGAATTGCTACCCATCCGCACTTCTCGCAGTTCACGAGCGGAATCGGCTCGCCCCAGTATCTCTGACGGCTGAATACCCAGTCACGGAGCTTGAAGTTCACCTTGCGCTCACCCACGCCGTTTTCTTCCAGCCATTCCTTGATTTTCACCTTGGCGTCCTCAACGCTCAGACCTGTGAGGAAGCCGGAATTCACCATCACGCCGGTTGCGCAGTCCGTGAAGGCTGCTTCTTCGATGTTGCCGCCAGCGACAACCTCAACCATCGGAATGCCGAATACCTTTGCAAATTCCCAGTCACGGTCATCATGTGCAGGTACTGCCATGATCGCGCCGGTACCGTAGCTCATCAGTACATAGTCGGAAATGAAGATCGGGATTTCCTTGCCATTAACAGGGTTCACAGCGCAAACGCCCTTGAGCTGTACGCCGGTCTTATCCTTGTTCATTTCGGTTCTGTCGAAATCAGACTTCTTAGCTGCCAGTTCCTGGTATGCCTTGATTTCGTCCATGTTTTCGAGCTTGTCCGCCCACTTTTCGATCATCGGATGCTCGGGAGCGATAACCATATAGGTTGCGCCGAAGAGGGTATCGGGACGGGTTGTATACACCGTCAGGGTATCGCCTGTGGTGGCTGTAAAGTTCACCTCTGCGCCCTCGGAACGACCAATCCAGTTGGTCTGTGTGGTGCGGATTCTGTCGAGGTAATTTACCTCATCCAGATCGTCGATCAGGCGCTGTGCATATTCTGTAATCTTGAGCATCCACTGGCTCTTGACCTTGCGGACAACCTCGCCGTTGCAGCGTTCGCAGCAGCCGCCGACAACTTCCTCGTTTGCCAGAACGACCTTACAGGAAGTACACCAGTTCACTGCCATTTCCTTCTTATAGGCAAGACCCTTCTTGAAGAGCTGCAGGAAAATCCACTGTGTCCACTTGAAGTAGTCGGGATCAGTAGTATTCACCTCGCGCTCCCAGTCAAAGGACAGACCCAGTGCCTTGAGCTGATCCTTGAAACGGGCAACATTCTTCTCTGTGACAATTGCCGGATGAATCTTATTCTTGATTGCAAAATTCTCAGTCGGCAGACCGAACGCATCCCAGCCCATCGGGAAGAGGACATTGTAGCCCTCCAGACGGCGCTTTCTGGACACGATATCCATTGCCGTGTAGGGTCTCGGATGGCCGATGTGCAGACCCTGTCCGGACGGATAGGGGAACTCTACCAGTGCATAGAACTTCGGCTTGGAGTAGTCCGTTCCTGCACGGAAGGTATGGTGCTCATCCCAGTAAGCCTGCCATTTTTGTTCGATTTTTGTGTAATCATACTTATTCATATCAGGTTCCTTCTTTCCTATGTAAATTGTCATTTTGTCAAATTTTCAGATTCTCAGCTGTCCTGCCCGAAATGCGCCTTGACATCCTTTGCGCAGACGAGCAAAGCAACAACGCCGATATCGAGCAATCCCTCGATCAAATAGATCAGATTCGCGGGGAGATTGGTGACATTGTCCTTGAAATGCCAGATCACAGTCAATGCAAGCAGTGCCGCTACCACATAGTTTGCGTAGCGGATGCCCAGATACAGAGCAACTGCCATCGCAGCAGCAACCAGCAGGCTGATGACATTACCGCCGGAAAAGCTAAGAATGAGGTTCAGCACAGCCTTGGCAATCAGGTAAATGCCGATTCCGGTTACAAGCTTCTTTCCGTTCTCCATCAGTCCTTCTCCTCTTCAAGAAACTGAGAAATATCCACTTCTTCCGCATCTGCCCAGAGCTGCTCGAGACGATAGAAGCTGCGCATTTCCTGATGGAACACATGGATGATCACATCCGCATAGTCAAGGATATACCAGTTCGAGCCATTCATTCCCTCACGGTGCAGCGGTTCCTCGCCCTTCTGGGACAGACGGAACTCCGCTTCCTCAGCGAGGGTCTTGGTATGGGTGTTGCTCGTACCATTTGCAATAATAAAATAATCACCAAGTACAGTCAGATGCGTTACTTTCAGAACACGGATATCCTCCGCGCGCTTCGCATCGAGCGCCTGCACGGCTTCTTTGATTTTTTCTTCTGCTGTCATATGTTCACGCCTCCTGTTTTACTCTGTTTATTCATTGTGAATTTCTTCAAAGTTTTGCTCCGTATCATCATTGAGGGTATTGAGATAGCTTCCCTCCGGAACCCATTCCACAATGCCGCTCTTATCCGCAGTCAGCGGAAGCTGGCGGGTACGGAAATGCTCGTTGACAATCTCCAGTGCTGCGGACTTGTGAATGGACCAGATGGACTGGCCGTTCGGGCCGTTGGCACCCTCACCGGGCACCATATAGATATTGACATTCTCCATCTCAATGGTGGACGCCAGATCGGCAATCATGCCGATATCCTCAATACTCAGATCGGTACCCATGAGCTTCTGGTTATAAATATCTGTCAGGGCATCCATCATCTTGAAGGTTCCCATATCCAGTGCCTTCTGCATCGCTGCAGCAAGGAAGATACGCTGTGCCTTGACTCTGCCGATATCGCCCTCGTCATAGCCCCTTCTGAAACGCAGGAACCACTCGGACTGCGTACCATTGAGCACCTGCTCGCCCTCATAGAGGATCTTTCCAGGCTCATAGACGATGGTATTCGGAAGATTAATCGGAATACCGCCGATGATATCGACAATCTGCGCGATATTATCCGCTGTTGTAGTGACATAGGCATCCACGGGAACGCCGAAGCTTTCCTGCACAGCATCGACTACGCGCTGGATATTGCTGACGCTGCTGTCGCCCTCTGCATAGATGCTGTTGAATTTATTCGTGTTCGAATTCGTGTAATTCGGTACATAGCTGTCACGGGGAATCTGCAGAATATTCATACTTGCATCGATCAGATTGAACTGAATCAGATAGTTGACATCATGCAGGCTTCCGCTTCCGTTATAAATGGAGTCAAAGCCCAGGAACAGGATGGTGTACTGTCCCTCAATGACCTGCGGAAGATCCAGACCGTCATCGAACTCTACATCCACATCGCTGCGCAGCTCCACTTCACTGGATTCGACCTT
>JAZQAA010000005.1:0-2409 GCA_045544975.1 Oscillospiraceae bacterium
CCCTCCCCAAGGGAGGGGGGAATATTTGGAGGGTGCTGCCGCACCCTCCCCCGCCCCGGAAGCATCGCTGCGCTCTCTTCCAGACCTATGCAAATTGAATGAAGAAACGAGCTGCCGCCGTTCCCTATCGCTCATCCATGACCGTTCGGCATCTCAGCTATCCATGGTTATATGCGCGCTGAATGTGCAAATTCATGCCGTTTTGTTTCCAGAATATGTATTATTTTGCATTCCGTCTTGACAAACACTTTGTTTTTTTATATAATATTAGTAAGAGCTTCCTGTTTTGTCATCTGAGGGTTACAGACATTCTGCGGACAAGCTCTGAGATTTTATTTTAAGGAGTGTTTACCTATGAACATGAAAAAAATGCTCGCAGCATTCACAGCATTCGGCGTTTCCATGACTGCTTTTGCTGGAATGGCATTCACAACAAGTGCAGCTGACGAAGTCATCGGACAGGCTTACTTTATCGGTCAGCTCGGCGGCGATTCCAACTGGAATGTGGATGACTTTGCAGCACCGACCGACATTACCGGTGACGGCACTTATGAGGTACAGTGGGATCTGACCGCTGGCGGTACGGATACTGTACAGTTCCTCGCAGTTGCCATTACTCCGGCTGGTACAGCTGAAAACTTCACAACCGACACCCTGCCGGATCTGCAGCTCTCTCTGGATGAGGTCTGGATTGACGGCGTGCAGCTGACTGACTATACTGTCAGCGATGCAGCATATGATACTGCATACTATGACGGCGGCGTTGGCTTCTCCAGAATCTACCTGCGCGACGAATGGGCAGGCACAGGCGTTTCCGACCTTGCTGGCGATACTGCTGTTGCTTCCAGCGTAAAGGTTGTTTTCTCCATAACCGGCACAGGCGTTGCTGCTGAAGGCGGCGAAGGTGAAGAAGGCGGCGAAGGCGAAGAAGGCGGCGAAGGCGAAGAGGGCACCGATACCGAGTATGTAAACGGCACCTACGGCGATGCTTTCTTCATCGGTCAGCTCGGCGGCGACCAGAGCTGGAGTCTGGAGGATTTTGCTTCTCCCGCAGCGATCAACGGCGACGGTACATACGAACTCCAGTGGGATCTGACTGCTGGCGGTACTGACACTGTACAGTTCCTGGCAATTGCAATTGCTCCTGCTGCAGGCATTGATAACTTCACCACCGACAGCCTCCCCGGACTCTCCGTTTCTCTCGATGAGGTATGGGTTGACGGTGTTCAGCTGTCTGACTATGTTGTCAGCGATGCTGCAATCGACACTGCATATTATGAAGGCAGCACCGGCGTAACCAGAATTTATCTCCATGATGAATGGGCTGGCACAGGCGTTGCTGACCTGCCTGGCGATACTGCTGTTGCTTCCAGCGTAAAGGTTGTATTCACCATTTCCGGTCTGGAGGGTGAGGTTGCTTCTTCCGGTCTGGGCGATGTAAACCTCGACGGCGCAGTTGACGCAACTGACGCTGCTTCCATCCTGATTGCTGCTGCAGCTGCAGGTACCGGCTCCGACACTGGCTGGACTGAGGCACAGACTGCTGCTGCTGATGTCAACGGCGACGGCGCATTCGATGCAACTGACGCTGCATTCGTTCTGCAGTACGCTGCTGCAGCTGGTACGGGCTATGAGGGTACCATTGAGGACTTCATGGCTGCAATGACCGGCGATGTGACCGATTAATTCTTTTACTTTGGCTAACACCCGAAAGGGGTTATCAACACGATCAGAGGAAATCATCCCGTCTTCGGACGGGATGATTTTTTGTTTCTGTAAAGTTCCTGCATAAAACATTTGCTTTTTATGCGAAAGTATGCTATAATGAATATATATGCAACCTTGAGGGGGTTATACACATGAAACTTGTATTTGCAATCGTTGGCGGTGACGACAGCCAGGCTGTTGCCAAGGCATTGATGAAAGCAGGATTCTTCGCAACCAAGCTTGCCTCCACCGGCAGCTTCCTCAGTGCAGGAAACACCACCTTCCTGACCTGTGTCGAGAATCATCGGGTGGACGAGGTCATCGAAGTCATCCGTCAGAAGAGCCATAAACGCAAGCAGTTCGTTCCCACCAATGTTCCGCTCGACTCCGGAATGTCCTTCCCCGTGGAGGTCGAAGTCGGCGGTGCCACCGTCTTTGTGACGGATGTGGAACGCTTTGAAAAATTATGATGCCGGTCATTTACGGAAATGACGAGAATCTGCGGCTGATCCGGCAGATGGCGCGGCAGGATCATCTCCCCCACGCCTGCCTGTTCCACGGCAGAAAGGGTTCCGGACGGAAAACGCTTGCCCGTTACCTTGCGATGGCAGCGCTGTGTACGGATCCGCAGGCTCCCTGCGGTGTGTGCGCCGCCTGCCGCAAGGTGCTCTCCGGCAGCCACCCGGATTTCATCACCGTGGA
>JAZQAA010000006.1:0-3081 GCA_045544975.1 Oscillospiraceae bacterium
CCGCTTGAAATCAAGCATCCCCCTCCAATATACAATAGGCACCCGCTGAAATCTGCGGGTGCCCACATGATTATATTTTCGATTAACCGAAGTAACGCTTCAGCAGACCTTCGAAAGCCTTGCCGTGTCTTGCTTCGTCCTTTGCCATCTCATGTACAGTGTCATGGATTGCATCGAGATTCAGCTCCTTAGCGCGCTTTGCCAGATCCAGCTTGCCCTGTGTTGCACCGTGCTCAGCTGCCACTCTCTTCTCAAGGTTCTCCTTGGTGGATGCGGATACAACATCACCCAGAAGCTCTGCAAACTTTGCAGCGTGCTCTGCCTCTTCGTAAGCAGCCTTTTCCCAGTACAGACCAATCTCCGGATAGCCTTCTCTATGTGCGACTCTTGCCATTGCAAGATACATACCAACCTCGGTGCACTCGCCCTCGAAGTTTGCCTTCAGACCTGCAATGATCTCCTCATCAGTCACAGCCTTAGCAACACCAACCTCATGCTCGCAAGCGAATACCAGCGCTTCGTCAGCTGCCTTCTCGATGAACTTGGAACCCGGCACCTTGCACTGAGGACAGGCTTCAGGAGCAGAATCTCCCTCGTGAACATAACCGCATACAGGACATACATACTTTTTCATAACATTTTCTCCTTTTTACATTTTAATTATCGCTGCGGATTGATTCCGCCGCAGCATCGGATTTTTGGCATTTCTCACAGATTCCATACAAGGCAAGCTCGTAAGAATCAACCTGCTGCTTTGTCATACCGTTCATCAATTCCAGCAGACCTGGCAAAGCAACATCTTCCAGAACACCGCATTTCCGGCAAAGCATATGCTCATGCTGATGCGTGTTTCTGTCATACCGGTCCGGTGCACCCGGAACAGGAATGCGCAGGATCTCACCATCGCGTTCCATCAGTCCAAGATTCCGGTACACAGTTCCCATCGCAATGCAGGGCATCTGTTCCTTCGCTGCCATATAAATCTGCTCCGCTGTCATATGAGAATATGTTGTCCGTATAATCTCTGTGATCAATCGACGCTGTTCGGTCACTCCTGTCACATCCTTTCTGTCAGGATTAAGAACGATTCTTAATCCTGTTATGTATATATTATAGCATATGAAATTCCGTTTGTCAATACCTTTTTTGCAATTTTTTTATTTTTTTAAGTAACGATCTATCTGTATGATTGCAATTATTAAATAGACATGGTATAATAAAGAGGAATACAATTCGTTATTTAACAGGAGGGAGAATATGAAGGGAAGAAAAATGATGATCGTCCCCTTTTGCACTATATTAGGCATAGGTATGACCACTCTTTGCACGAATGCTCTTTTGTCCGGAGATGTGGATCTTGACGGTGCAATCGGCGCATCCGATATCAAATGTGTATTGGATTCTGTACTTGGAAGGAATACAGCATCCGCAGAAAATTCCGATCTCAACAATGATGGTACGGTGAATGTGTTTGATCTTGGAATTCTCAAACGCCTGGCACTGAAGGGCAGCGCCACAATTCCTGACTATGGTACAGAACCGGACAGCAGTGCAGAAATGTATGAAGATTTCCGTGATGGGTCTTCTTCTTATTTCTTTGCATCCAGCGGATGGACAAACGGAAATCCTTTCGACTGCGGATGGTATGCTGCAAATGCCGTCTTTGCGGACGGTGCACTGACGCTGAGGATTGATGAGGACAGTACGGGCAGGTACAATTATTCCGGTGCAGAATACAGACCCTACGATCACTATCACTATGGGTACTATGAGACCTCCATGCAGGCGATTAAGAACGACGGCGTGGTGACATCATTCTTCACTTACACAGGACCTTCCGAAAGCAATCCATGGGATGAAATCGACATTGAAATCCTCGGTAAGGACACGACCAAGGTACAGCTCAACTACTTCACTGACGGTGTTGGCTATCATGAATTCCTATACGATCTTGGGTTTGATGCAGCGGATGGATATCACACCTATGGCTTTGACTGGCAGCCGGATCACATCACATGGTATGTGGACGGCGAGGCAATCCACACGGCGTATGATGCCATTCCCAGCACGCCCGGAAGGATCATGATGAATGTATGGCCTGGAATTGGTGTGGACAGCTGGCTCAATCCTTACGACGGAACCACACCACTTATTGCAAGATACCAATGGGTGACCTACAATGAACAATAATTAACGCAAAACAGCCTTCTCCTTTGCAGGAGAGGGCTGTTTTTTAAATCATTATTCACCGCACAGCGATTGATAGAGCTGGATATAGACATCTGCTGAAGCATCCCAGCTATAATCGCACTTCATCGCGCGCTTCACAAGTGCCTTCCAGGACTTCGCATCATCATAGCAAGCCTTTGCTCTGGCACAGGCATCGAGCATATCGTGTGCATTATAGGTCTTGAAGGTGAAGCCATTGCCGTCACCATTGCCGTCATCCGTCACAGAATCGCGCAGGCCGCCGGTTTCACGAACAATCGGAATCGTACCATAACGCATTGCAAGCATCTGTGCAAGACCGCATGGTTCGCTCTGGGAAGGCATCAGGAACATATCCGCACCGGCATAGATCTTTCTTGCCAGCTCCGGACGGAATCCAAGCGTCACATGAACCTGATCGGGATAACGCCACTGCATTTCAGAGAAGAAATCCTCATAAATCTTTTCGCCGCTGCCAAGGATGGCGAACTGACAGCCAAGCTTCAGGATATCCTCAAAAACATAACGAATGAGATCCACACCCTTATGGGATACAAAACGAGTCACAATACCAATAACAGGTGCATCGGGATTCTTCAGACCGAGCTCATCCATCAATGCCTGCTTGCACTTCTTCTTGCCCGCAGGTCTTGCAGCAGAGAAGGTTGCAGCAATGGTCTTGTCCTTTTCAGGATTATAGAGCGCCGTGTCAATACCATTGAGGATACCGGAAAGCTTCTGTTTCTTATGCATCAGAATGCGATCCAGACCATGTGCATACCAGGGATCCAAAATCTCCCAGGCGTAACTCGGGCTGACAGTTGTAATCTTGTCAGCTGTTTCAATGGCTCCCTTCATCATATTGATGGAGCC
>JAZQAA010000007.1:0-6688 GCA_045544975.1 Oscillospiraceae bacterium
GGTCCATTAATGCGGATGCACAGGTAGGCGATCTTCTCTTCGGCGACCGTACTGCTGCCTATCTGACAATGCCTGACGCGCTCGTTGGTGCTGAAGCATTGGTAACCTCCTGCGATGCAAAGTATCTTGACAGTGATCTTGCTTCCTTTACAGCGGGCGCGGATATGACGGTCTATGTAGCACTTGACAGCCGCGTTGCAACAGCTCCTTCCTGGCTCTCCAGCTGGACAAAGACGGATATGACAACAAGCTATAATACGGAGTTCACCTTCAATGTGTATTCGACAGTATTGGCTGCAGGTGACACTGTTACTCTCGGCACAAACGGTCAGTCCTCAGGCTGTGTAGGCTATACAGTATTTGCAGTAGAAGAAAAGGAAGAACCGACAACGGAGGAAATGACAACAGAGGAAACAACCACAGAAGAACCGACAACCGAAGAGCCGGACACAACTGAGAATGAAAACGGTTCCGGAGAGGAGGAGACAATCCTCTACGGTGATGTGGATCTCAATGAGACGGTGAACATCATGGATGTTATCGCACTGGCACAGGCAGGCATGGGCGTGATTGATCTGACAGAAGAGCAGGTGAGAAACGCTGACTGCGACGGTGTGGCAGGTATTACCTCCAACGATACACTGGCAATTATGAAGTTCCTTGTCAAGCTGGAAGCTTCCCTTCCGATTGTAAAATAACAGAATAATATGTCGGGCACTCCCTGCATTTGCAGGGAGTGCCTTTTGCGCTGAATGAACAGTTTGACAATCGGCGCAAAACATGGTATACTGAATTAAATAGAGGTTTGGAGGCGGAAAAATGGAAACAAGAGTTGCAATCATCGGCATTATTGTTGAAAACGGTGAGGAAGTTTCAAAGCTCAATGAGATTCTCCATGAATATGGGCATTATATTATTGGCAGAATGGGCATTCCCTATCATACAAGGGGTGTCAACATCATCAGTGTAGCAATTGATGCACCCCAGGATGTGATCAGTGCGCTTTCCGGAAAGATCGGAAGGCTCCGCGGAATTTCTGCCAAAACTGTGTATTCCAATGTGACTGCTGCATTGGACTGAAAATGTGCGTAAATACACATATTTTTGGATTGAAAAAGCACTTGTTTTACGAGTGCATTTTTTGTATAATGATAATAACTTTTGGGTGGTAACCCAGGAAGGTGATTCTGATGAAACGGATACTTGATTGGAACGAGTACCTTGCCAAAGCAGCGGAAACTGTTGCGGAAGGTATCGTCATGCTGAAAAATGAAAACCATGCGCTCCCGCTGACTGAGGGTGAGGAGGTTGCTGTTTTCGGAAGAATTCAGCTGCATTATTATAAGAGCGGAACCGGCTCCGGCGGTCTTGTCAATGCACCGAAGGTGACTGGAATTCTCGATGGCCTGCTCGAAAGCGGTGTGCGTGTGAATACACCCCTGCTCGATTGCTACAAGCAGTGGGTGGAGGAGCACCCCTATGATATTGGTACTGGCTGGGGCGGAGAGCCTTGGTCGCAGGAGGAGATGCCCCTCACTCCGCAGATGGTTGCGGATGCTGCTAAAACCAGCACTACTGCCATCGTCATTATCGGCAGAACTGCCGGTGAGGAACAGGACAATCGTCTGGATCAGGGTTCCTATTTGCTCAGTGATGGCGAGGAGCAGATGCTCAGATATGTGCGTGAGGGCTTCTCAAGAATGATTGTCCTTCTCAATGTCGGCAATCTCATGGATATGGAAGTCATCGAAGCAATTGCCCCCGATGCCATTCTCTATGTGTGGCAGGGCGGTATGACCGGCGGTACCGGAACTGCGGATGTGCTTACAGGCAAGGTAAGCCCCTCCGGTAAGCTTCCGGATACCATTGCCTTCCATATTGAAGATTACCCCTCGACTCCGAATTTTGGTACGGGTGATGAGGATATCTATGAAGAGGATATCTATGTCGGCTATCGGTACTTTGAAACCTTTGCAAAGGAGAAAGTACGCTATCCCTTCGGATTCGGACTTTCCTATACAACCTTCGCAGTTGAAACAACAGAAGCCCGTTCTGACGGTGATGTGCAGGAGCTGACGGTTTCTGTCACCAATACCGGAAGTTATGCCGGCAAGGAGGTAGTGCAGCTCTACTGCGAAGCACCGCAGGGTGCTCTTGGCAAGCCTGTCAGAGTGCTGTGTGCTTTTGCGAAAACACGCACCCTTGCCCCCGGTGAAACACAACAGCTGACACTGCGTGTATCGCTTTCTGAGCTTGCTTCCTATGATGACAGCGGCGCAAGCGGCCATCGTTTCTGCTCCGTTCTCGAAGCAGGGGATTATCATTTCTATGCCGGAACGGATGTAAGAAGTGCCAAGAAGGCTCTGACAATCACGCTTTCACAAGCACAGGTGGTTTCCCGTCATGCGCAGGCACTGGCGCCTGTGCAGCCTTTTGAGAGACTGCGTCCTGTTGCCGGAGAAAATGGCTATGTGAAGACATTGGAATCCGTGCCGCTCAGCGAAGTGGATGAAGCGCAGCGGCGGCTTGATCATCTTCCAAAGGAACTGCCGGCAAATGCAGCTGAGCACATCAGCTTCCATGATGTTTATTCCGGAGCTGCAAGTCTTGAAGCATTTGTCGCACAGCTCAGTGATGAGGCACTCTGCTGCCTTGTTCGCGGAGAGGGAATGGGAAGTCCCCGTGTAACACCGGGAACGGCCAGCGCCTTCGGTGCTGTGGCAGATTGCCTGGAGGAATACGGTATCCCCTGCGGCTGCTGTTCGGACGGACCTTCCGGAATGCGCCTGGACTGCGGAACAAAGGCGTTCAGCCTGCCGAATGGCACACTGATTGCCTCCACCTTCAATACAGAGCTTGTAACAGAGCTGTATGAGCTGATGGGTCTGGAAATGACAGCGAATCATGTAGAATGCCTGCTTGGCCCTGGAATGAACATTCATCGTCATCCGCTCAACGGCAGAAATTTCGAATACTTTTCCGAGGATCCCTATCTGACAGGAATGATGGCGTGTGCAGAGCTTCGCGGAATGCAGAGTGTCGGGGTTACCGGTACCATCAAGCATTTTTCTGCCAATAACCGTGAAACCAGACGCCATTTCCTCAACTCCGTAGTGTCCGAGCGTGCCCTGCGTGAAATCTATCTCAAGGGCTTTGAAATCGCAGTGCGCCGCGGAAATGCAGATTCCATCATGACCACCTATGGTCTGATCAATGGACTATGGACAGCCGGAAACTTTGACCTGAATACACAGATCCTTCGAAACGAATGGGGCTACACCGGTATTGTGATGACGGATTGGTGGGCGAATATCAATCTCCGCGGTGAGGGTGCCGATCAGCGCAATCTTGCTGCAATGGTGCGTGCGCAGAACGATCTGTATATGGTTTGTTCCGACGGCGGTGACCATGACGATAATCTCCTTGCTTCCCTTGCCGATGGCAGCCTGCTTCGCAGTGAACTCCAGCGCAGTGCGCTGAATATCTGCCGCTTCCTTCTGAAAACCAATGCGATGAAACGGATGGAAGGGGAAATGAGCAATGTGGAGATTCAGAATCGTCCGGGAATGGAAGAGCAGGAGGAGACTCCGGTTGTATATTATGATGTAGAGGAATGCCTGACCCTGCCGCTTGATACAGTTGAAGCTGCTAAGGGACACAGCTACAGCTTTGCCTTAAAGCTTCATGAGCCGGGCTTCTATAGAGTAACCGTAACCGCTTCTTCCACACAGAGTGAGCTTGCACAGATGCCGGTGACACTGTTCTCCATGGGAACAGCCCAATGCTGCTTTACCTGGAATGGCACTGGCGGAAAACCAGTTTCCTTTGAGAAAATCATTCCTATGTTCTCTCATTTTACAGCATTCCGTATGTATTTTGCACAGAACGGACTTGACCTGCACAGCATTTGCTTTGAACGAACAGATCAGAAATTGGATTTGAATCACTAAAAACTGGATGGAGGATTGACAATGAAAAAAACACTGACTTCCGTTGTGATGGCAGCTGTGTTGCTTGTTTCTGCAGCGATGACCGGCTGCAGCGGCACGTCAAAATCAGAATTCGATGACGGAAAGATGCGTGATGACCTGACTGCATGGGATTGCGCGCAGGAAATGGGAATCGGCATGAATCTCGGTAATACACTTGAGGCATATTGGCTGGATGAAAATGATATGACTGCCGGCGCCTCTCTGATCAATGAGGACACGCCACAGGATTATGAAACCTGCTGGGGAGCTGTTGTAACCACGCAGGAGGCAATTGACGGCTTGAAGAATGCCGGCTTTGATACCATCCGTGTTCCCGTGTACTGGGGCAATATGATGGAGGATGACGGCAAGTATGAAATTGATGAAGCATATATTGCCCGTGTGCAGGAGGTCATCGAATACTGCCGCAAGGCGGAACTGTATGTGGTTCTGAATATACACCACTATGATGAATTTCTCATTAAGAATCATACCAAGGAAGAAACCCTGAAGGCAGTGGAAATTGTCTGGAAGCAGATCGCGGAGTATTTCAAGGACTATTCCGACTATCTTGTGTTTGAGGGATTCAATGAAGCACTTGGCAGCCAGCAGGAGGGCGCCAATCTCTCTGAAGATGAGATTTATGCCTATGTCAATGAGATGAACCAGACCTTTGTCGATACTGTCAGAGCAACGGGCGGCAATAATGCCGAGAGAGTACTGATCGTCTCCGGCTATTGGACAAATATTGATTACACCACAAAGGATAAATTCCTCATGCCGCAGGATACTGCGGAGGATAAGCTGATGGTGTCCGTTCATTACATCGACAATATGAAGTACTGGTCATGCCGTATTGGTGCAGCGGACTGGATGAGCTACAGCGAGCAGCAGTGCAAGCTTCTCAAGACAGCCTTCATTGATAAGGGAATTCCGGTTTTTGTCGGTGAATGCAATGCCATCTACGACAAGGAACATATGGCACAGAATGCGGAAATTTCCGAATCCTCTGAATGCCTGCGCTATATTATGAATCTTGCACTTGATTACGAGCTGGTGCCTGTGATCTGGGATGTGCATAATAATATGTACAACCGCACCACCTGCACCTTCCGCAATGAAAGCGACCTTGCTGTCATCGGCGATATGGCAGCAAAGGCGGAACAGTCATAAAAATTTCCCTCCGGTACAGGAAGTACCGGAGGGATTTGTCTTTATTTGGTTTTTACGAGCTTAATATTGTTCAGTGTGACATTGGTGTAATCGTGAGTACCTGCCTGGAATACGATTTCTGCAGCTGTATCCGCCTGCGGTGCTGTGAAGCTGAATTCGTAGTAGGTCTTTGTAGAATTTGCACTGATGGTTTCTGTGAAGTAAATATCCGTTCCGCGAATGAGTACCGGAATCTCAGCATCCGGAGAAGTGGTGATTTCAAAGGAGAAGGTATACTCGCCGCCTTCTCTCAGTTCGATGCCGGAAAGAACAGCCTCAATGTCCGCAGCTTCCGTTCCACCCGTCACAGTATTGATCCAGAAGGACTTGTCATAGCCGACATAATGTGCCGCATTGGCACCGCCCTCAGTATCCACAACCATATCATACACTGCATCCGCAGCCATATCAAGTCCGATCTGGTCGGATTCCATGCCGAGTGCCTGACAAATCTTGTCCGCAAGAACATAGGCACTGTTCTGCTGCGTTACAGGGGAGGGATGCCAGTCAGAACCAATGCCATCCGCCTGATTCTGCGTAGCAGATTCATAGCACATGATCCGTTCATCGCCGGTTTCTTCCTTGTACTGGGTGACTGCCTGCTCGATCAGCGGATAGATGGAATCATTGCCGCCCATTGTACCGACAGTACCAATGATGTAGGCATCCGGATTCTTTTCGCGCACCATCTTCAGGAATGCAATATAGCCTTCGATGAATTCGGCATTGCGTGTATCCGGTTCTGCGGTGACATAATTGATGTCATTTGTACCAAGATTGATGACAACTACATCATTCGGTGCAGTGGAGAAATCCCAACTTTCCGGATAATGCTTGCTTGCGATATCATAGTAGTCCGGAATCAGCGCATCCGCATTTTTATCACCGGAGGAGTAACCGGATACGATTCCATGACCGCTGTAGCAGAGGGTGCTGTAATCCGCATGAAGCTGCTGGGCTGTGAGATAGGCGTAGGATTTGGAGAAGTTCTCCGTTGTTGTCTTGAAACTCTCAGAACTGGAGGCACCCTCTACGCCGTAGGCGCAGGTGATGGAGTCGCCGATAAATTCGATCTGGATATCATTTTCCGGAACCGGTTTCACCGGAACCGCTGCAGAGGAGCTGACATTGATGCTCTGAACGCCGATACCGCCGTACATGGCTTCGGAAAGGAGCATGACCTTTACAGTTGCTGTTCTGGAAGTGCTTCCTTCCCAGAGCGGGATGTTCAGACTCTCAGTTGCCATGGTGGCATCCGTCAGAAGCTCACCATCCACGAAAACCGCATAGCGCGGCTGATAATCGGGATCTGCGGTGATGCCGATATTGCCGGCAAGATCAAGGGAAGCGGAATTAGCTGTGACAATGAATTCTGCCGCAGAGCCGCTCTGTACGAGCCATGTGACATCTTCATCAATTGTGTGTCTGCCCATAATTTTCACAAATTCAGCAGTTGCCGCATAGCTTGCATCGGCAACTTCGCCTGTGTCGGCAGAGAGCTGCTT
>JAZQAA010000008.1:0-1780 GCA_045544975.1 Oscillospiraceae bacterium
AATAAAACCAAGAGGGATAATAATTAAAACAGCAAAGCGCAGTACGGTTTTAGTACTGCGCTTTCGTTATTTTGGCTGAAAGTGATTTTCGATCTTTGTAAGCTTTGCCAAATTTTGAAGAAACATCCAATATTCTGCAGGCTGCGCTGTTGTTATAGTGAATGCAATTAACAAGGAGGAACTTCCATGAAACACATAGGTAAAAAAATTCTTGCAGGCATCCTGTCATGTACTGCGTTATGCTGTCCCATCACGACTGCGGCAGACGAGGATCCAAGCTATGGCTTGTTTGATCCGGGAGCGGACAATTGGGCATTTCTGAACTCTGCCGATTATTTCGGAACGACCTATTACCTGACACCGGAGGATGAGGAAATCCTGTTTTCGAATCTCAAGAATACAGAACGCGTGATCGTGGAAACGGTACTGGATGATCCGTTTGCCGGCGGCTGTTATGGTCTTGCCACTACTTCGATTCTTGCAAGCTACAATCTCATTCCCTACGGTGATTATCGCCAGTATCCCTACACCACGCCATCAAGTCTGCATGGCATGACCTCTTCGCTCTACCCCACACCGAATGAAGAGACCCTGTCCCTCATCAATTATTACTTTATGCTGCAGATGACCGATGCCGTTCGTCAGCATGATGCATGGCTTCTGTATGAATATTCACCCGAAGAACGACTGCAATACCTGATTTCCTGCGTGGAGGACGGATCACCGACGCATTTGTGCTTCGGCAATGAGGTGATTCGTCATGCCGTTGTGGCATACGGAGTGGAGTATGGTGACTTTACAATAAATGATCAATCCTTTGATGGCAGAGTACTGATCTATGACAATAATTATCCGCTTTCTTCAACAGATATTACTTCTCTGTATTTCAATACCACGGACTGGAGCTGGTATATAGATGTGTATTCAGTTTCCAGTAAGGAAGGCGGTGTGATCGATGGAATCAAGGAGGATGTCAACCTTCTCAACGCCGGCGGTAAGCTCCCCGGAACGGAGTACACGCCTGCTGAACCGTTCATGCAGATACTCGGAACCAATATCTTTGAAGGCAGCTATTCGCTGACCACGGGGGAACTGACTTCTGACGGTTGGCTGGATGGCGGCACTCCTGAGAATTGGAAACACGCAGATATGGCGTTTTATACCGATAATCTTGCAAATATCAACGAGAATCATCTGCTCCCCGGCGAAGAGCAGGGCTACTGCCTGAAGCTTGATTCTCCGGAATATCTGGAAACCGTTCTCTACTCCGAAGACAGTATGCTCTACGCCTATACGGATTCCGGTATCCGTGCTGTACAGGATCCCTCCGGCTATATTGCCCTTGAAGCAGAGATGGGCAATTATCACATCGAAATGACCTTCAACGAGGGCTATTATCCGACAAGCTGGTACCGCTTTTCGGTTGATGGATATGCTTCGCAGGAGAGCCTGCGGATGCTGGATCATGGATACTTGCTGACAGCGGATCTGTTTGAAGATACGATTGTTACAGCAGACAATGATAATGATTCAGCACTGCTTGTGATTTCTACCGATCATACGGAGGTTTTCCTCTATGAAACAACGCATGGAACCCTTGCTGCCGCTGTGGATGAGGACGAAAATGGTACCTATGAAACCATCATCGCAGAAAGCGCAGCGGATTCCCTTGGCGATGTGAACGGAGACGGTGCCGTCGATGCCCTTGATGCCTCAGAAGTGTTGATTGCGGCAGCGTTGGAAGGCTCCGGCGAAAGCGCAGAAGTCGGAGGCCAAGCGG
>JAZQAA010000009.1:0-4448 GCA_045544975.1 Oscillospiraceae bacterium
CTGGATATGCGTATCATATAAATTCTTAAAGAAGCCAGAACCAACATACAATTCATTATCTTTCAAATCAGGATGACCTGCAACATTGACAGGTATTGTTGCTGAATTTGCTGCATCATCAAGGAGAACGCCAAGCTTAAAATGCTCATAATTGCTAAGATCCTCTTCCACTGTAATCAAAGCATAATCGTACATATAACCATATGTTGGATTAGTTGCAAATAAGCTTGGAATGTGTGCCTGCGCAGGTTCAATCGTCTTCACATATACACCATCGTTATCATATAACTCAAGATTCATGTCTGATACAAAAGCTCCAGCAGTGTTTCCATAAACGCAATGCGCCGCAGTTGCAAGCGTATGGTCACCTACAACAAAACAGGTAGCAAAGGTATCATCTGTTGTTGTGGTAGTCCCTTTGTCATAGCGAATGCGAACAACGCCAGAATTTTCATAGGGAACCCAGTCTTCTCCATTAATTACACTATAAGCAGATGCTGCACTTGTTTGTTCTTCTATTACCAGATTATAACCAGGCGCGCTTGCTCCTACTGTGTAGTCATATACAAGATAGGCTTTGCTGATTGATGCATTTGAGCTTACAGTCATTACGCTCATCGAACCAATCGAGAGCGAAGCAACAGTTAAAATGGAAATCATTTTTCTCAATTTCATGGTAATCCCTCCTTAGCTCTCTGTCGTGGGTTCGGCTTCAGCAACATACTGCACTACAAAAGTGCTGTTCGTCAGATACGCCGACAAACACTGCGCGTCCACTGCATCCACCACAAGGTTCTGCGTGACATCCATCACCGAGGGATCTGCTACATAATATGCACCCATCAGGTACTGGTTCAATGTGATGACATCCATAATGGAAATGGTTCCATTGCCATCCACATCGTACAGAGCATTGTAATCCACGGCACTGCTCTGCATCATCGGTGCTGCGAGACAGCTGCAAAGGCACGCTGCGACAGCAATTGCGGTCAGTTTTTGTTTCATAGGAAATCGCCCCTTCTATATCATATTAAGGAATTTTCTTCCTCACTATTATTATACCACGAAGCGTTATGCATAGTCAAGGTTTTTTTATGCTACAAAATGACGAAATTCAACCCTGTTTTTTGTGCAGATGAACGAGTTCGCTTTTTGGCAGCATTTTGCGCATACGGCACCCATCTTCGGGTATTCGTACAAGAAAAATCGTAACCCTGCACAAAACGAGAACGCCGTTTTTGTGCAGATCGTGGAAAATCACAGTCATTGTGGAAATTGACAGCGGAATGTGGTATAATGATAGAATCAGAAGTCATCCGCAAGGATACTCGCAGAAATCAGGAGGTAACAGGATATGAAGGATCTGTTCAAGACACTGTTCTTAATTGCCGCGATTGTTTGCATTGCATTTGCCGCTGCGGAGCTGGTACGCCGTTTCTGCGGTAAATTGACCCGTAATTACATGACGGTGGAATAAACAAAGATGATGCGGATTCCCGATGCGCAGCATCGGGAATTTTTCCGATTGAACAAAATTCTGGGAGGATGAAAAACATCATGAAACAAGTTGTGATTATCGGTGCAGGTCCTGCAGGTCTGACCGCAGGCTTTGAACTGCTCAAGAAGGCACCGGACGAATACAGCGTTACAATTCTGGAGGAAACCGACGCAATCGGCGGTATTTCCAAGACAGTCTGCCACAACGGCAACCGCATGGATATCGGCGGCCACAGATTCTTCTCCAAGGACAAGGCTGTTATGCAGTGGTGGCAGGATCTGATGCCCCGTCAGGGCAAGCCGTCCTTTGACGACATCAAGCTGAAAAGAGAAAAGCAGCTCGCCGAGGGCGGTCCGGATCCGGAGGAAACCGACCGCGTGATGCTGGTGAGAAACCGCGTTTCCCGTATTTACTACAAGCACAAGTTCTTTGATTATCCGGTTTCCTTGAAGTGGGATACTATTAAAAATATGGGCTTCGGCACAACCATGGTTGCCGGCTGCAGCTACCTCAAGGGCACTGTTGCAAAGAAGCCTGAGGATTCTCTGGAGAATTTCTACATCAACCGCTTCGGCAGAAAGCTCTACTCCATGTTCTTCGAGGGCTACACCGAGAAGCTCTGGGGCAGACATCCCAGAGAAATCTCCGCAGACTGGGGCGCACAGCGCGTCAAGGGTCTGTCCATTACGGCGGTTATCAAGGATATGTTCAGCAAAATCGGCGGCAAGAAGGACACCGGCAAGGTGGAAACTTCCCTGATTGAGGAATTCTACTATCCGAAGTTCGGTCCCGGCCAGCTCTGGGAAGCAACTGCAGAGGAATTCCAGAAGATGGGCGGCAGAATCATCATGAACGCCAAGGTAACGAACATCTACACGAAGGACGGAAAGATTGACTTCATCACCTGCGAGCATGAGGGCAAGCCGAAGAAGGTAACCGGTGATATTTTCATCTCCTCCATGCCTGTGAAGGATCTTGTGGGCGGCATGAATGATGTTCCTGCAAAGGAAGCTGCCATTGCGAAGGGTCTGCCCTACCGTGATTTTGTGACAGTGGGTCTGCTGCTTGAAAAGCTGGAGCTGAAGAATGAGACAAACATCCCGACGCTCGGCAATATCGTTCCCGACTGCTGGATCTATGTGCAGGATGTGGGCGTGAAGCTCGGCAGAATTCAGATTTTCAACAACTGGTCCCCGTACATGGTACAGGATCCGGAGCACAATGTGTGGATTGGTCTGGAATATTTCTGCGCAGAGGGCGACAATTTCTGGAACATGAGCGACGAGGAGTGCATTGAATTTGCAATCAAGGAACTCAAGTCCATGGGCGTGATTGCGCAGAACGCGAAGATTCTCGATTCCCACCGTGAGCGCATCAAGAAGGCGTACCCGGCGTACTTCGATACTTACAGTGAGATTGACACACTGATCACCTATCTGGATTCCTTTGAGAATCTCTACTGCGTCGGCAGAAACGGTCAGCACCGTTACAACAACATGGATCACTCCATGGCAACATCCTTCGAAGCTGTGAACAACATCCTCTCCGGCAGAACGGATAAGACAAATATCTGGAATGTCAACACCGAGAAGGAATATCACGAGACAGCAACGGAAGAAAAGTCTGAATAAAAAACAAGCGCATCCCTTTACATCGAAGGGATGCGCTTTTCTGTTAATCAATCCGGAAAACAGAGATTTTCCGACAGCGCGTAATTACTGTACCGCTCGTCGTCCGTCACATCCCTGAGAACCTGCACAAAGGATGGCAGCTGCACGGGAGTGTCGATGCTTGGCAGCTCAATTTCCAGCGTCGCAAGGCGGCCGCTGAACGCATAGACATCCAGCTCAAGGAGCTGTCCGCGGAAGGGGAAGGCATAGCGCGTTTTGTGCACCGGCTGCTTGTCCGGATGGGCTTCCTGCAAAAGTGCATGGTACTGCTCCGGGGAGATTTCCTCCTCCAGCTCAATGCGTTCGCCGTAGCCTGCATACCGCTTCTTCGTCAATGTATACTGCCAGCCGTCATGGGGATTGCCGCGGCGGCGGACGCGTCTGCACAGATCATCCTCGTCCGTGAGGTAGGTCTGCTCAATCTCCGTCACATTGCAGCGCGGAAGCATGGAAAGCTTCACGCGGTCGGGCATGAGGATCAGGAATTTGCGTTCAATTTCTCTGGGAAGATTCTGCTCCATTACTTACCTCGCTGATTGGTCTTGTTCTGGAATTTTTCCGAAAATACGACAAAACGCTTGTGTGTACCGCTGCCGATTTCGCCGACTTCGTCGAAGGCGCGGACGGTCATGCAGATTTCTCTGCCGTTGACGCTCGTTACCTCTGCTTCTGCGGTGACCTGCATTCCCTCCGGCGTTGCTGCGCTGTGGTCGATGCAAAGCTGTGTGCCGACGGTGGTTTCATCGCCCTCCAGGAAGGGTGCAAGCGCATTGCAGGCAGCCTCTTCCATGAGCGCTGCCATCATGGGTGTTGCAAAAACGCGCAGACTGCCGCTTTTTACCGAAACTGCGAGCTTCTGTTCGGATGCGGTGGTGGTTGCGGTTCCTTTTGTGCCGATTGTGATTTCTTTCATGATTGTTGTCCTCCTGATTATTATTTTTAAGGTAGAGTAGGAAGTGTGAGGGATTTGATCGCTTGCACACTTTATTTCAATTATCACCTTTCCCCTCCCCTGATGCAAAGGGGACACCATAGGGGCAGGGGAACAGGACAAAGCCACTGTGAGCGCAGGGATAACGATTCGTCTGCTTAGCAAAATCGGGCATTTCCCCTGCCCCTCTGTTTTCCCCTCTGCACTCCCCTTCCGTCACCCCACCCCTTTGCCCGATTTTGTCGGGGCGGATTGGCTGTTCCTTCCGGAACAGCAATCCTTTGTTGGAGTTAAAGGATGCGAGGGTTTGGGGGGCGAGCGAAGCGATTGCCCCCAAGGCGGGTGGAGG
>JAZQAA010000010.1:0-1854 GCA_045544975.1 Oscillospiraceae bacterium
TTCATCGGCGGCTGCAACGGCAATACGCAGGGAATTGCTTCTCTTGTTGCAGGAATGTCCGTTGATGAGGTGATTTCCCGTCTCGAAGGTATTAACTGTAATGGCAGGGGAACATCCTGTCCGGATCAGCTTGCAAAAGCTCTCAAGGCTTGTGAAGAGTAATGTTCCGCATTGAGTCGTTCTGGATTCGGGCGATTGTTTGTGTTCTGCTTGCTGTGTTTCTGGGATTCTTCCTGAATTCGATGATGCTTGGCATTGTCAATGCAGGAAATCTTGCCGGAACTGCCGCTTGCCTGCTTGGTCTGCTCTATTTTGGTGCAAATGCATGGTGCGCACGGATTCTTCAGCATCTCTGGGAAAAAATCCCCGGCAGAATTCTGATCTGTTTTGGAACGGGTGTGCTGTGCCTGTGCGCAGTGCTTGCTGTTCTGATCAGCGGATTGATGCTGCACGCTATATATGATACCCCAAAGCAGGAAAATGCAGTGGTTGTACTTGGCTGCAAGGTGCGCAATGGTGTACCAAGTCTCATGCTGCAGCGGCGTCTCGAGGCAGCTTATGACTACCTCGTATCGCATCCCGAAGTTCCCGTGATTGTCTGCGGGGGACAGGGTCCGGATGAATCCATCAGCGAGGCACAGTGTATGTACGATTATCTCACAGCAAAGGGGATCGAAGGCGAACGGATTCTGATGGATGACCGTTCAGTTTCAACCTATGAAAATCTTCTGAATGCAAAGAATTTTCTTCAGTCCAATCATCTTGGCAGTACCATTACCATTGTGACGGATGGTTTTCATCAATACCGTGCTTCCATGATTGCGGACAGCCTTGATTTATCGTGCGATCATATTTCTGCCAGAACATCATGGTATCTTGTTCCTACTTACTGGGTCAGAGAATGGCTCGGCGTGTGCTATCAATTTGTGTTCGGATAGATGAAAGGGGGATTATCATGTTTCTGATTGATCCGCTCTGGCTGCTGATTACTTTGAGCATCCTTTGTTTTATTCTATTACTATTGTTTTTGGTTCCCCTTATAAACGGTGTACGCCACGCAGGGAATGTTGCGGGCACGGTTGCAATGCTCCTTCTTCTGGGATTCTTCACTGCCAATTCATTTGCTGCGGCATGGCTCCGGTCGGTGTGGGAACATTCCACAGGACATATTATCCTCTGTATCATCTTCGGATTGCTTGCTTTGCTCGCTTTTGTATGCCTGTATTATAGCTTTCGTATGGGGTTAAAGCTTCTTCGAAAGCCTCCAAAGCCCATGCCGGCAATTGTGCTTGGATGCTGTGTCGGCAAGAAAATTGACAATCGTCTGTTGGATGCAAGAATCCAGACTGCCTGTGATTACCTGAATGAACATCCGGAATCCTATGCTGTTCTCTGCGGCGGATGCACGGGTTCTCAGAATCAAAGTGAGGCGGAGTATATGCAAAGCCGGCTTCTCGAAAAGGGAATTGCCAAAAAGAGATTACTGCTTGACAAAGTATCTTATACTACGCAGGAGAATCTCACCAATGCCAAACAGCTTCTTGAAGAACACAAGCTTGGCAAAAGTGCTGTGCTGATCACCAGTAGCTTCCATCACTATCGCAGCAGTGTGATCGCTAAGGAGCTTGGACTGCGCACATGGCACTGTACTGCGCATGGTCCCTGGTATCTGATTCCAGGCTACTGGGTCAGGGAATGGTTTATGCTCATCCGAAAAATGCTGTTCGTATAATTGTCCAAGAAAATGCATATAATGCCATGCAATTGATAAAAGATTGCATGGCATTTGTTGTATTGGTTAACAGGAAGTTAGCATATCCTTACTTTCAAAACAATCCGTTGTTCATTATAACA
>JAZQAA010000011.1:0-4731 GCA_045544975.1 Oscillospiraceae bacterium
TACGATCCGACTTCTGTGTTCCGTCAGAACGGGTAATGTATTCCATGGTCTGCATTGTATGGGAATGCGTACCGATGATGACATCCGCACCCCACTCCACCATATTGGCTGCAAGGGATTTCACGGTATCACGAACGGTATGGGTATCCTCATCGCCCCAGTGTGCGGAAACGACAACGCAGTCCACCATTGCTGAAAGCTCTGTGATCTGCTGTTCGATCAATGCTGCGTCAATCAGCGGCACCTCCAGCTCCGAATCGGCGGGAATGCTGTAACCATTGATATGTTCAGTATAAGCAAGATAGCCGATGGTCATGCCGTTGACCTCGGAGATACGGTAATCGCACATATCCTGATAATCGCGGTACGCTCCGATAATCCGGAGATTGTCGGACTCGATGCATTTGCTGTCCCAGTAATCCAATGTCGCGCTCAGACCGCCGGTTCCCTTATCAAGCGCATGGTTATTCGCCATGCAGATGATGTCAAAGCCCATTTCCACAAGCTCATCTCCAAGCTCTGTCGGAGAATTGAAATTGAAGTTCGAACCGGAAATCTCATATTGATCGTTAGCGATGATTGTCTCCTGGTTGATATAGGCAATATCCGCTGCAGCAACAACATCCGCTACATTGCCGTAGCAATAGCTGAAATCATAGGCTTCCCCGTTCATGGCATGAACAGAGGCAGCTTCGTAAACGCGCTTCTGGACGAGGTTGTCCCCCACAGCAAGAAAGCTGACAGTACTGTCGGACGGCGGCTCCGTTGTCGGCTCCGTGCTTGTCTCCTCCATGGAAGCAGCCGTATCGGACTGACTGACAGAGGAATCTGCAGAAGAACCGGTCTGGTTATAGGTTCCGTCATATTTAGGCAGACTGCCGCAGCCGGATGCCGGAAGCAGAAGCAATGCCGCCAGAAAGGCAGCTATGGTTTTACGGTACATCATATTCCCACCTTATTTTTTCTTATTTATACTAATCCCTTTAACTCTGATAGACAAAGTCTATCAGAGTTTAGCCGACAAAGTCGGCGTTAGGGATTGCATGAGACGGGATTTGAACGCTACGCGTTCAAATCGACGGATGACATAGTCAGCCGTCCTCCAAACCCCAATGATCTATTGGGGTTTGGAGGATTAGTATTATTAGTATAGTATACCACACTTGCATCAAAAAAGCAACGGTGTTTTGTAAATTTTCCGAATTTATGGAAGAACTTTCTTATCATAAAATACAGGCATTTTCGGCACAATAAGATAAAAAGAGGTGAGTCCATGCTTCCGTTATCCGAATTTCCGATCCCCTCCGATCTGGAGGAGAATATCGCCAATATCAAACATATCTCCGAAAACAGCTCCGATGTGCTGATCAACCGCTTCGAAGCAGGCGGCATTCCCTGCGCCCTTCTTGGCTGTGAGGGTATGATTGCCATGTCCTTTGTCACGGAACAGGTACTGCATCCGCTGATGTGGATTTCGCAGGTCCCGGACAGCGATGCACTGTTTGATCTGATCCAGAACCGGATGCTCCTTTCCCTTGACCGTCCCGTTGCAAGGAATTATGCCGATCTGTTCCGGCTGCTCAATTCCGGCTTTGGCGTCCTGATTGCGCAGGGACAAACGCGTGCGCTTGCGTTCGGCGTGCAGGGATATACCATGCGCGGTGTCAACGAGCCATCCGGCGAATCCAACATTCTCGGATCCCATGACGGCTTTGTCGAAGTCATCCGCTCCAATATGTCCCTTCTGCGCCGGCGTATGAAATCACCGCTGTTCAAGATGGAGCTGTCCGTTGCCGGCAGTGTGAGCCGCACGGACATCTGCCTGTGCTATCTGCACGACCGTGTTTCACCGCAGCTTCTGCAGCAGGTGAAGGATGCGCTTGCCTCCACAGAACTGGAAACCGTGCTTTCCTCCGGCTATCTCCAGCCTTTTCTGGAAAACCGCAGGGGCAATCTTTTTGACTGTGTCAGCCTGACAGAACGGCCGGATGTGCTCTGCGCCAAGCTCCTTGAAGGACGCATTGGCATTCTCATCGACGGAACGCCTTTTGCGCTTGTGGTGCCAAAGCTCTTTGTCGAGAGTTTCCAGACGCTGGATGATTATAATTTCAAGCCCTACTATGCCACCTTCCTCCGATGGCTCAAATATGCAGCCTTCCTCATCAGCCTCCTTCTTCCGGCTCTCTATATCGCCGTCAGTGCACATCATCCGGAGCTTCTGAACAGCACATTGCTGATGATTCTGACAAAGGCAGAAGAGCAGGCGCCGCTCTCCCTGTCCGCGGAGGCAATCGGTGTACTGCTGATGTATGAAATCATACGGGAAGCCGGACTCCGTCTGCCGAAGGCTGTGGGCGGTGCAGTGAGCATTGTCGGAGGATTGATCATCGGCGACGCAGCCGTCACAGCGGGTCTGATCAGCACCCCTCTCCTGACAATGGTTGCACTCTCCGTCATTGCCGGCTATGTGGTTCCAGATCTGAATCAGGCCATCACGATACTGCGCCTTTTGTTTGTACTGATTGCCGGACAATGGGGACTATTCGGTATCGGGCTGTTCGGAACCGCCCTGCTGTTCAATATAGCTGCCGCAGAGAATTACGGCTTTCCGTTTACCGCACCCCTATCCCCCCTGCGTCCGAAGGCAATGCGCGATGTGCTGACGCGCGTGAATTTCCGGAAAATGCAGTCGGGGCATTTCACAGTGGAGGAATACCATGAGTAAGCTTTACAGCGGACAGCTGTTTTCCGTTCTGCTGCTGTCAGGAATCTGGACGATTCTCTGTATCCCGGAACTTTCTGCAGGCACGCTTACCGGCATTGCCGCAGCAGCCCTGCTGCAGGCAATTCTCCTGCTGCCCGCACTGCTGTGTACCGGTAAGGGAATCGGGATCACAAGCTGGATCCGACAGCACAAATGGGTCGGATGGGTATATGTCCTCTGCTTTCTCCTTTGGGGCGCCTATGGATTTGAGCAGCTTCGGCAGACTGCTGACCGCGTCTCTCTTCCCCGGACAAGCAGCATGGTCGTCATCACACTGATCATTCTGGTCTGCCTGTACACCTCCTCGCTCGGACTGAAGGCACTGGCAAGAAGCGCTCCCTTTGTCCTTGGCATCCTCGTTATCAGCATTCTCATTCTGCTGATCGGTGCCATGCCACGACTGGATACGGTGCGTTTTGCACTTCGCCTGGACGGCGCATGGGAGGGCGGACTCTTCTATTTCTGCACATCCGGTGAGCTTGCTGCTGCCGTCCTTCTGCTTGAGCATTTGCCGCATAAACAAAACCGCACGCTTCTTGGCTTTTTAGGTGCAAAGGCTGTCTTTGCCGGAATGATCGTGTTTCTGTGCATCTGCGTCTGCGGCAGGCTGCTTTCACTGGAAGAATTCCCATTTTTCACACTGACAGCACTCTCACAGCCGCTTCGCTCCCAGCGCGCAGACGCACTGTATCTGATTTTATTTGATATGCTCTTTATTATCCGGATGGCACTGCAAACGGGGGTAACAGCGCATCTGCTGCAAATTCTGGCTCCGCGCATCCGCAAAGCATCCTTCTATGCGCTCAGTGCAACGCTTGTGCTGTCACTGCTGCTTGATCATTCGGAGAATACAGCATTGCTCCTCTGCGGAGGCACTCTCATTCTGACCGCATTCGTCGTTCCACTGATCCTGTACCTGAAACGGAGGAATCCACATGAAGCATCGTCTGCTCCTGCTCCTGCTGCCCCTTCTGCTGATGACGGGATGCGGCAGGGACACAATCAGTAACCGCGTCTATACGCGAACTATCGGCATTCAGAGTGACGGAACACTGACCATCCACGCCCGGGATTTCAGCAGCAGCGAAAGCTTTTCCGGCTCCGGCAGTACCGCCGCGCAGGCGCTTCGCAGCTGTGAAATTTCCATGGGAAAGGAAATCCGCAGCGGTCATACAGAGCTTCTCTGTCTGGACGGCAGTACAAAGCCGGAGGTTTTCCGGGAGCTTCTGTTCGAAGATGGACTGCCGCCCGCCTGCAAGGTCTGTTTTACCAATTTGCAGGATTTCTTTCAAGCGGAAGAAACCGCTGAGCTGCAGCAGATGCTTCTGCTTGCTGAACAGAATGGAACCATCGGTGCCTGCGATCTTGCAAGCATACTGGTCGAATGGCTGGGCAGCGGCGGCACCGCATTGCTTCCTTCCTGGGATAGTGAATCCATCGGAATGGCCCTGCTCCATCGAAACGGAGATTTCGCTGCCCTCTCCGAACAAGCCGCGCAGGGAATGTACTGGCTGCGCAAAGGGAGTTCCGGCTGCACAGTGACACTGACAAGGGACGATGAAACAAAGGATGTCCGGATTCTTCAAAGCAGCATCCGCAGGTCACTGGAAGACAGCGGAAGCATCCGGCTGCTGTTGAGCGTGCGTTCGGAGGACTGTCCTTCCGACTGGCGAAGCACACTGGCTTCCAAACTTCTGGAATGCTGCACCAGTGCCGTTTCCGAGATGCGCTCCGCTGGAGCCGATGTCCTCGGCATCGAGGAACTGCTTGAAGCAGAACGCCTCTCCTTTGATCCGGAGGACTATCCTGAAATTGTCATTGAAGTCAGAATCAATTAAAAAAATTCCCGGCATCGCTGCCGGGAATACAATCATCTTACGCCATCTGCTGCTCAATATGTGCAATGGCAGCCTGTGCATACTCTGTAACCTTGGGAGAGCTGTCGCTTTCCAGAGCCTTCTTGTACC
>JAZQAA010000012.1:0-5499 GCA_045544975.1 Oscillospiraceae bacterium
GACCCGTGAGGATCTTGAGGAGATCGCAGAGGTGCTGCGCGGTACGGATATTATGGTGCTGTCCGATGAAATCTACTCCGAGCTGACTTACGGACAGAAGCACTGCTCCATTGCGGAGCTGGATGGTATGCGTGAACGCACGCTGCTGGTGAATGGCTTTTCCAAGGCATTTGCCATGACCGGCTGGAGACTCGGCTATCTCTGTGCGCCTGAGCCAGTGATCGGACAGCTTGTGAAGATTCATCAGTATGCCATCATGAGCTCGCCGACTGTGAGCCAGTATGCGGCAATTGAGGCACTTGAAAACTGCGATGCAGAAGTACAGGCTATGGTGAAGGAATACAATGTCCGCCGCCGTTATCTTGTGGAAGCATTCAACCGACTGGGACTGACCTGCTTTGAACCGGAGGGTGCCTTCTATGTATTCCCGTGTATTAAGAGCACGGGCATGACAAGTGAGCAGTTCTGTTCAGAGCTTCTCGAGCAGCAGCGAGTAGCTGTTGTTCCCGGCAATGCCTTTGGCGAAAGCGGCGAAGGCTTTGTACGAGTATCCTACGCGTACTCACTCAAGCACCTGATGGAAGCCATTGACCGCATTGGCAAGTTCCTTAAGGAGCGCGGACAGTGAGCGGAATGAAGCTGCGCTGCGCAGCCAAAATTAATCTATCGCTCGATGTAACGGGCAAACGCGAGGATGGATACCACACTCTTGAAAGTATTTTTCAGACCGTTGGTGTATATGATATTCTGAGCGTGTCCGTTGAGGAAGGCGAGGGTATCACGCTGACCTGCGATGTGCCGGAGATTCCCTGCGATGAACGGAACCTTGCATACCGTGCGGCAAAGGCAATCCTTGATGCATCCGGAAAAGAATGCAAGGTGCAGATCCATTTAGAGAAGCATATTCCCTCCGGCGCTGGCATGGGAGGCGGAAGTGCGGATGCAGCAGGTGTTCTGTATGCGCTCAATGCTTTGCTGGGCTGCGGCTTTTCCAATGAATATCTTCGTGAAATCGGTGCTTCTCTTGGTGCGGATGTTCCCTTCCTTCTGCTCGGTGCAACAGCATATGCCGAAGGAATCGGTGAGCTGATGACACCGCTCAGAAGCCTTCCTGAGATTCCGCTTGTCCTTCTGAAGGGCGAGGAGGGAATTTCTACTCCTGCGGCTTATCGGGCGATTGATCAGCTTGTTAATCCGCCCCATCCCGATACTAAGGCGGTATTGCAGGCGGTGGAACAGCAGGATATTCCCGCGCTTGCACGAAACTGCAGCAATCTTTTTGAAGAAGTCACAGATTGCGAAGATGTAATCCGTGCGAAAGAATTTTTGCTGGCATCCGGTGCGCTCTGCGCTGTGATGACGGGCAGCGGTTCTGCCGTATTTGGTATTTTTGAAACCGAAGAAGCAGCTAAAAAATGTGCGGACCTTGCAGCGGAACAGTTTGTGTTCGCAAGTGCCTGCACAACAGTGACAAATTCCTTTGATTTGATATGATGTAAAGGAATTGGGGTATCAACCGTCAAACAGACGGTGATATAAATATATAATAAGATGGAGGAATTGTACATGAAAAGAAGACAGAGAATTTTTGCTGTTGTACTTAGCGGTATGATGGCAATGCCGTTCTTCACAGGTGTCATGGCTTCTGCTGAAACACAGAAGGAGCAGCAGCTGAACATCGGCCGTTTTGACAGTTATCACGGTTATGAAGCAATGGCAAACAGCAAATCCCTTTCTGCACCGTCCGTATCCGACGGCGTGCCGAAGGCAGCGGAGACTGCTGTCCTTCCGGAGGCTTACGATCTGCGTGACGCCGGCCTTGTGACAACAGTCAAGGATCAGGGCTATTATGGCACCTGCTGGGCATTTGCTGCAATGGGCTCTATTGAATCCGACCTGATTGAGGAAAATCCTGCGGTGGATCTTTCCGAATGGTATCTTGCACATTATACCTATTCCGACACATTCGGTTATCCGAAGACTGTGGATATGGATGGCTATGAGCTGAGCGCATTCGACAGCGGCGGAAACTATTATATGCTCGCATCCATGCTGACAAGCTGGATTGGTCCGGTTGATGAGGCGATCTTCCCGTATGATGACTGGAGCGTTCTCGAAAATGAAAAGACCATGGACGAACTGCGTGAGGAATCCCAGTACCATGTCAATAATGCGAAGATGCTCAATTACTGGATTTATGACGATGCTTTCGAAGATCAGATCAATGCAGTAAAGAAGGCAATCTATGATGGCCATGTGATGTCCGTAAGCTATTTTGATGCGGACGACTGCCACAATTATGATACTTATGGTTATTACTGTGATGATTATTCGATGTATTACGGCGGCTGGCACGCAGTCAACATTGTAGGTTGGGATGACAATTATTCTGCTTCCAACTTCAATGTAGATCCCGGTATGGACGGCGCATGGCTGATCAAGAACAGCTGGGGTCCGTCCTGGGGTGATGAGGGCTACTTCTGGCTGTCCTATGCGGATGAAAGCATCAGTGAGCTCTTCTACCTGGAAGCAGATTCCGTGGATGAGCATGATGATATGTATCTCCATGATGACTATGGCTACTGGGGTTCCCTCTCAGTGGGTGACTGGGGCGATGAGACAGCATACATGGCAAATGTATTCACCGCTGAAGAGGATACTGCAGTCACAGCTGCAATGTTCTGCACAGCAGTAGCAGATGAAAATTATGAAATTACCGTGTATACTGATCTGACCGATGATACGGATCCGACCTCCGGTACACCGTCCGCAGTGACTACCGGCTTTACAGAGTATATGGGATATCAGACAGTGGATCTTGATGAAGCTGTGAATGTTGCTGCAGGCGAGAAATTCTCCGTTGTTGTTCGTCTTTTCTCCGGTTATGAGGATTGGCATATTACCGCTGAGCTTGCAACATCCGTAGTATGGAAGTATTCCGATGGCTCTGTTGAGTATCAGGACAGCATTCTGACAACCGCTATGCTTGAAGACAGTATTGCATACGGCGAGAGCTTCTACAGTGCTGATGGCGCGGAGTGGTTTGACATGGCAGATGAAGCTGTTTATGAAGAAAGCTATGAGCTGACCGAAGAGGATTACGGCGGTGAATTCCCCACGGATGAGGTATATCTCACAAGCTATGAGGCAGTTTATCTTTCCGGTAATGTTTGCGTAAGAGCACTGACCGGCACAGAGAAGAACCTGACCTTTGCTCCTGGAAAGACAGAGCTTGCAATCGGTGATGAAATCACCCTGACAAGTCTGGATGGAAGCGATATCTACTACTCCTTCGACGGCGAAACCTATCAGCTCTATACTGAGCCGATCGTATTCACCGAGGATGTTACTATCTATGCATATACAGAGGCTGAGCAGGTAGTCTATGAAAAGACCTACACACAGGCATTTGCATCTATGACAACTCTGTTCTGCGAGCAGCAGGACTATTATGACAGCTCCTATGTCTCCTTTACAGGCAACGGTGCTGGCATCTTCTATGGTGAGTACGAAGCTTGGAGTGATGCTTGCGATTATATGTATGTGACACCGGTTGCAGAAGGCACAATCACTTATAACGGTGAGGTTCTCACATCCGGCGAAACCTACGAAATTCCGCTGGTTTGGGCGGAAGACGGCTATGCTTCCTTCACCTTTGAGGTAACACAGGATGGTATGCTGGACGCATCCTATACAGTGCTGATTGAACTGATTGAGCTGATCAATTACGGTGATGCCAATAATGATGGCGCTGTTGATGCAGTGGACGCTTCTGAGGTTCTGATCTATGCTGCACTGGTTGGTGCGGGTGCTGAGCCGGAAGTGGATGAAGATTATGTGGAACGCGCAGACTTCAACTGGGATGGCATTGTTGATTCCACTGACGCATCCGAAATTCTGATCTATTCTGCATGGATGGGTGTATAAAGCCTGTTTAAAAAAACAATAAGCGGAGGATTCTATGTTTTATCAGATGATTATCCAGTCCGCAGATCATGCGCTGCTGCTCCTCGGAGCAGCAGCTGCGTTTCTGCTGACATTACTCGGAATTTGCGCCTGCAGCAGATTTCTGCCGAAGGATCAGGGAAGAGAATTTGCAGTGAATGGTGCACTGTCCCAGGGAAAGCCCAGGGGTGCCGGTATTATTCTGATCATTGCATTCATTCTGGCGTGTGTGCTTGTGATACCGCTGTCACTGGAATATGCAATTTATCTGGCGGCTCTCTTTGTAGAAATGATGAGCGGCTATCTGGACGATGCGTCGGATAAGCCATGGGGCGAACTCAAAAAGGGACTGATTGATCTTGCGGTCGCTGCAGCAGTCTCCGTGACTGTGTACTATTTCCATGGCGGTGCTGTGGAGCTGCCCATTCTGAATCTTGCCTTCACCATTCCGGCACCGGTCTATGTCATTCTGGGAATCATCCTGATCTGGGCGAGCATCAATGTCACCAACTGCTCCGATGGTGTGGATGGTCTGTGCGCTTGCCTGACCATTGTTTCCCTTGGAACAGCGTACATTCTGCTTAGAATGACGGAGAATACCGGTATGCAGCTGATGGCATGGATGATGATCTTTGTCCTGCTTGCCTACCTCTGGTTCAATTGCTCTCCGAGCCATCTGCTGATGGGTGATGCTGGTTCCCGTGCACTGGGCGTGATGCTGGCGATGGCATTCATGGTATCCGGCAAGCCGTTCCTGTTCATTCCGGCAGCGCTGCTGCTGATCATTGACGGCGGTTTGGGTCTTGTGAAGCTCACGGTGATCCGTGTCCTTAAATGGAAGGGATTCATGAAGAATCTCCGAACCCCCATACACGATCATGCAAGAAAAAACAAGAGCTGGAGCGATACCCAGGTGGTCATCCGCTTTACGCTTCTGCAGCTGCTGATTTCTGCAGCAGTTGTACTGCTTGCGCAGTAAACCAAATGATAAAGCCGCTTCTGATTTGGTGTCAGAAGCGGCTTTTGTATATTCCTTATCGTTTCAGCGAAATTTTCGGATGTGCAACTGCTTTTTTGAATTGCATGAGATTGCGGGACAGCGCCGCAACCGGAAGTCCGACAACATTGAAATAGTCGCCTTCAATGCGTTCTACGAGCAGAGAACCCTTACCCTGGATGCCGTAGCTGCCAGCCTTGTCACTATGCTCATTTGTGTCAAGGTAGGCGTTGATTTCGTCATCCGTAAGCGTATAAAAGGTGACACGGGTATCCACTGTGAACACGGTGCTCTTTCCTTTGAGATAGAGTGCCACACCTGTCATGACAGTGTGCGTCTCTCCTGACAGCTTCCGCAGCATCCGGAACGCATCCTCACGATCCTTGGGCTTACCCATGATTTCATCATCCATCGTTACGATGGTATCACATCCGATTACGAGATCATCGGGAAACTCCTTCGCAGCAGCCTGCGCCTTCAGATCCGCAAGGAACGAGGGTGCAAGCTCAACCGGCATACCGGCAGGCAAAGTTTCATCCGCATCCACTGGATGCACC
>JAZQAA010000013.1:0-5869 GCA_045544975.1 Oscillospiraceae bacterium
CGTGCGTTAGCTGTGGGGCAGTTTACTGTAGATGCGCAAGAAAAGATAATTTCCCTGTTTGGACACTCTCACAAACCGTCCGACTTGACAAAATCCTCCTATTTATGGTATTATCATACTATCAGGATACCATGATAGGAGGGGATTTTTATGCGTTGTCCATACTGCGGAAGGATTATCCGGAACGATAAAGTTGTCTGCCCTGCCTGTGGCGGAAGGATCACAGCTGACGCGAAGCGGCAGCAGACATCGTCCCCTGCAAACCGCATCGTTGCAGGCGTCCTTTTCCTCGTGGTACTCATACCGCTTGTGATGGGAATTACCAACCTTGTCCGCAGCAGCTATGTCAGCCTAAGCTATACCCCGACAAAAGGAGTGGTTGTGCAGACCGGTGACACACGTGAGGAAGTGGATCGTCAACGAAAGGGCGGAAGAAATAGCTCGGTTTATTTTGTTCTGACGGTTTATCAGCAGCTTACAGTGGAATACACGATGAATGGTGAGACCTTCTGTGTGGATCTGGGCGAGCAGATCATTTACCAGACCGATGAAAAAATGGCATCACGGCTTCCCTCTCTTGAAAGTGTTACCTGGGGCTATGCTTATGAGATCGGTGACACTGTGGAAATCTATGCCTCGGATGATGGCAACGCATTCCTTGCAGATGCAGTGTATTCTGATACAAAGCGTGCTTTCGGTTTCGTTCTCTTGGGCCTGCTGCTTGCAGTGCTTTTTGGGAAAGAATTGATTTTTCGGATTCTAAAAAAATAACACCATCCCCCGAAGGACTCTCCTTCGGGGGGTTTTGCATCGTTTTATACAACATCCACAAGAATATACATCCTTTTTTGTTTTATATTCTAAAAAATAAAATTAAACCTTGACTTTAACAAAGTTAAAGTGTATAATAAACATTGTTAAAGGAGGGGTGCGCATGGCAATTGAAATGGTACCCGACTGGATGGTGAATCTTGATGATGAGGATATCGCATTCATCAAGAGGTTCCTGACAGCGTCCGGCTCACTCAAGGAGGTCGCAAAGCAGTACGGCGTTTCGTACCCGACAGTGCGGCTCAAGCTCGACCGGCTGATCCAGAAGATTCAGCTGAGCGAATCGGCGGAGCAGGATCCGTATGTCGCAACCATCAAGCGGCTGGCAATCAACGAGAAGCTGGATTTTGAGACAGCGAAAATTCTGATAGCGGAATACCGCAAACAAAAGGGAGGACATTGATATGGAAAATGTAGAGGGACTGATTGTTTTACTGGTGATTATCGCACTGTTCATCGGGCTGATCTGGTGGCAGTACCGCATCTGCAAGGGAAAGGACGGCAAGAAGCTCGGACTGATTCTGCCGCTTGTGAGTCTTGTGTTCTCTCTTGTTACAGCCGGCAGCTTTCTGGCGCTGAGCGCGGTCAAAACAGTCGGCACCACGACGGTTTACGACGATGATGGTCACCACTTCCATGAAGAAGTAATTGAGGAGACTGAGATCGAAGGCGCCGATGATGTCTGGATCGGCGTAATCGTATGTCTTCTGTTCTGCAACATTCCGACGGCGATTTATTTCGGAGAATACGCCGTTATCACCGGCAGATCCCAGAAGGAAGAGCTTGCGAAAACACAGATTCAGGATTTGTAAGCAGCGCCGATACGATCAAAACGACAGGAGAGAATTTACATGAAATGTCCGTTTTGCGGAGAAGAAAAGCCCGAAGATGTACTGGCTTGTCCGGTGTGCCGGAACACATACCGGATGGAACAGAAATCCGGCAAAAAATCCTCACTGAGTGCCTTTTGGATCGTGATGATGATTCTGCTGGCACTGATTCCCTTTGCGCTCGGATGCGCAAGACTGCTGCCGAGTCTGCCGGTAAAGCTGTCCAGTACGAAGGTGGATGCGGTAATTTCGCAGGCAGATCCGGCGAGGAGCAGCACAAGCTTTGGTTTCAAGAAGTCCCAAAACGGAACCAGCCAAGAAACCTATACCCTGCGCATCACACAGCGGATCATGGTTGAATATACGATGGACGGGGAGACCAGAAGGGGCGATCTCGGCGTGCTCGATTTGTATGAGCGTGAGTCGGGGATGAATTTCTCACAGGCTGAGATTGACCGCTATGTTGACAGATACTCCTTGGAAGCCGGAGAGCCGCTGACGGTTTATGTCAATGACATCGGCGAGGTCAGCTGTGCAGAGAATATTGACTGGCTGTTCTGGGAAGGCATGGTGTTCTTTATTGGCGGTGAAATTCTCGTCGGAGGATTATTTGCACTGATATTCACCCCTGCCTATATCCGGAAGAAAAAGAAGAATCAATGATAAAAACCGCCGTTTCGCATGAAAAACGGCGGTTTCTTCTTTTATCTGCTGCCGTAGGACATACGGCTGAGCGTATCGCGCAGTCCTTCCACATCGCCGCCGTTTGCCCCGTAGAGCGTGAAATACCGCTCACTGTTGCTTGTATCACCGAGCATTGCGTAAGCTACGGAGGCAGCACTCATGGCAGGCGCAAGCCGCGGGTTGAGCGCCATGGCGCGGTGGGCGCTTTCCAGTGCCTTTTCTGCTTCGCCGTTCTTGACATAGAGGTAGGCAAGATTGCAGTGGGCGTAGGCATTGTCCGGATCATAGGCAACAGCGTTGCGCAGTGCGTCGCAGGCATCGCGATGCCGTCCGAGGTCGGAATAGATCAGGCTCAGATTTGACCATGCTCTGGAGCTGGCAGGATTCCGCTGCAGAAGTGCTTCGTAGGTCTCCGCGGACTTGTTCATGAGTTTCATATCCCTGTAGGAGAGCGCCTTGAATATCAGAACGCTGGTGTAGTCGTGGATTGTTTCACAGTGCGGTTCCAGCTTTTCAAGAATGGCAACGGCCTTCTGGCATTTGTTTGTGTAAAAGCAATGCACTGCCCTCAGGAGCTGCTTGTAGTTCTTCGGATCATCGTTAAATGCGCCGGTGAGCATATCCTTGTACTTGTCCTCGTAGAATTGTTCGTTAATGCCAAACATCTGGCGTTCTCCTTTCATTTTTATAGATTTTTGATATATCGACAATGAGGATATTTCGAGCATCCATAGAATTGATTTCCTGCATATTGTCCGTTTTTTGCAGTCCGAAGTACAAGTTCAGCACCGCATTTTGGACAGAGCATGGGGTTAGGATTTAGAATTGTCTCTTTATTTGCTTTATATTTCTGATTAATGCTTGAAATATGCATTGCTTTTTTCGCTGAATCAATATTTGTCAGTTCATTTAGTGAATCAAAGAATACTTCGATTTCCTCGTTACTCAATCTATCAGGTGACGAATCCCATATTTTCCGTATCGTTTTGTATGTATCAGTTCTATGGATAACATATGTATCGTGACTATCTACCACAACTTTTTTTAAAGTGCATCGATCTGAAAAAATGATAAGGGAAAAAAGTGGAACATCTGATTTTAGATATTTAACAAGCCATTTGATATGTGTCTGATTTTGCTTAATGGGGTTATAAAAGCTGTTTTTTTGACGATTTGGAAGCATTGCTGTCCATCTCATCTCATTCTCATTGCCAAAAATCCATCCTGAATAGTTTTTGCTTTCAATTACAAATATTCCTTTTTGTGTAATGAATAGAAGATCAATTTCCGAAGTTTCTTCATTATCTTTGGGAATGTACACATTTCGCAAAATCATTCCCTTTCTGCCAAACAGGTTGACAATATTCAGTTCTCGTTCAGTTAAGAACTCCCCATAACGACCGCGTACTTCATTAGTATCAAATAGCCGTTTTAATATATTTTCAACTATAATTTGAAGTAATCCTTTTGACATCATTTTCCCCTTAAAGATGTGGGGATCCGCAAAACGCGAATCCCCGGCTGTCATATCATTAGTTTGCTTTCATTTCTGCATTCACTGCATCGAATTCATCAATAATTTCCTGCTCCGGCTTGCCGGTTGCGAGGGATACCACGATGATGGCGATGAGTGCGACAACGAATGCCGGCAGCAGCTCATAGATCGCAAATATTCCGCCGAGCTTTGCAATACCGAACTTCCATGCAAATACCATAATGCCGCCTGCAACCATGCCTGCGAGTGCACCCCACTTGTTGGAGTTCTTCCAGAAGAGAGCGCAGAGCATTACCGGACCAAAGGTCGCGCCGAAGCCTGCCCATGCGAAGGATACGATACGGAATACAGAGCTGTCCGGATTCCATGCCACGAATACGGACACTACCGCAATCGCTACGAGAACAAGTCTTGCAGAGAGCATGGACTGCTTCTCAGTGAGCTTTACCTTGAACACGCCCTTGAGCAGATTCTCAGATGCACTGGAGGAAGCCGCGAGCAGCTGGGAGTCGGAGGTGGACATGGTGCTTGCCAGAATTCCCGCAAAGATCAGACCGGCAAAAAGTGCGAAGAGAATGCCCTTTTCACTCATCAGCAGTGCCAGATCCATGATAACAGTCTCAGCGTCTGCCAGCTTCTCAAGCTTGCCGCCGGATGTCAGCGCATTGCCGACAATACCAATGAATACTGCAACACCCATGGAAATCACCACCCAGATGGTCGCAATTCTTCTGGAAATCTTCACCTTTTCCTTATCCTCAATTGCCATGAATCGCAGGAGAACATGGGGCATACCAAAGTAACCAAGACCCCACGCCAGCAGGGAAGCAATTGTCAGGATGCTGTAGGGACTGGAGGTGTTGGTCGCCGGATCATGCGCCTGCATCACATCCAGATAGCCAGCCAGTTCGCCGGCATTGTCCATAACTGCGCCCATGCCGCCGGCTGTTACCACGCCGAATACGACGATCATTACCAACGCAAGTGTCATAACAATGCTCTGGATGAGGTCGGTTGTGGAAGCAGCCAGGAAGCCGCCGATGCTGGTGTAGGCAACGATGATGACAGCACTCATGATCATTGCTGCATGGTAGGACATACCAAAGAGTGTACCGAAGAGCTTGCCGCAGGCTGCAAAGCCGGAAGCGGTGTAGGGTACGAAGAATACGAGGATAATGACCGCAGCCACACCCATGAGGATGTGCTTGCTGTCACGGTAGCGGTTCGAGAAGAAATCCGGAATGGTGATGGAGTTTTCGCATTTCTGGGTGTATACACGCAGACGCTTTGCAACGATCAGCCAGTTGAGATAGGTGCCGATGGCGAGACCAACAGCTGTCCAGACAGCTTCTGCGCAGCCGGTCAGGTAAGCAACACCCGGCAGACCCATGAGCAGCCAGCTGCTCATGTCGGATGCTTCAGCACTCATCGCGGTTACGATGGGGCCGAGCTTTCTGCCGCCGAGGTAGAAATCGCCGACATTTTCGTTCTTTTTGGCGAAACGAATGCCAATGAATACCATCATGCCCATGTAGACAAGAATGGTGATTAAAATTGCGATCAGATTGGAACTCATAATGTTTTTCGGTATGAAATAGCGGATACTAAATCATACGCCTCCTTTCAAGATTTCGGGCGATGCCCGATTGATTTTGTCAGCGGTGACTGCCGCCGCCGCCGAAGCCGCCGGAACTGAAGCCCCCGCCGCCCCCTCCTCCGCCGCCGGAGGAAGTCTCAATTTTCACCTTGGATGTATGCGTGCGGAGGAAATTGTCGTACTGCTGATGGTAGACGACATTCTTCCGGTTGACATAGGTTGTCGGTGAGAGAGAGGATTTGAATTTGTAGCGCGATTTGACGCCGAAATAGGTGCCTGCCGCAGCAATTACGCCGACGAACAGACCGCCCAGACTCATAAAGAGCAAAAACTCCTTGTCGATGTAAGGCTTGCGGCTTGACCGCGCAATCTCGCCGTTTTCCAGATAGAGATAAGTCGGATCGTAGCCATGTCGTTCTGTGAGCCAAGGAG
>JAZQAA010000014.1:0-1759 GCA_045544975.1 Oscillospiraceae bacterium
ACTGAAGAAGAAATGCTCTCCGGCAATGAGACATTCTGCGTAGAAATCTGCCAGCTTTCTTAATTCACTTTCAAGTACCCGCAGATCCGCATCCGTCCAGTGCACACGGTTTCCATATGCGATCGTTGCAGTGATTCTGGAGAAGCCAAGAGCATGTAAATACCGTACCGATTCTGCATAGCGGCTTACAGCCTGCGGCGCGAGTGTCAGCATGGCATAGGAGTCGGGCAGAACATCCAGCAGGAGCCGCGCACTGCGCTCCATATCCGCCTGCGTAGGACTTCCGTCCACATAACGGCGGCAGAGATCCTGCGCTATCCCGTCAAAGGACATACCAATCCCCATGCCAGCCGCCTTGGCACGCTTCAGAAAGGTACGATCAAGCAGTGTTCCGTTGGTCGTCATTTTGCACTGGAATTTCTTACCGGTTAATGCGGATTTCTGCTGACAGTAGTCCAGTGCCATGTAGATCAGATCGCGTTCCAGAAGCGGTTCGCCGCCAAAAAAGCAAAGACCTGCTGTATTTCCATTGGCAAACGCAAGATCGCACGCCGCAAAGAGTACCTCCAATGCCATCCGTTCGTTTGACTTCTTCGCCGTACAATAGCTGCAGTCCAGATTGCACTGCCTTGTCAGATGAAGTGTAAAATTCATGATGTACCTCAGTTTAACACTTCGGTTGTGTCTTCTTCCACTGTTACCCACCCTGGGATCGCAACATCCTCCGTTGGAAACGCAATATCTCCGGCAAGCAGGAGATCCGTTTCCGGACAGGTGCTTTCCTCTGTTTCCATGATAACATCACCGTCCAGCATCACGGGCGTTTCGTCCTCGGATTCTTCTGATGGTACATCCACCGCAACATCACCATCCAGCTGTACCTCCGTCTCCGGAGCAGGGGAATCCACGGGCGCGGCAACACCACTTTCAATTTCAGGGCCACACCCTGTCATTGCTGTAGCAGTAAGGAGCGATGCGAGCGCAGCAGCATAGCATGGCTTTTTATAGTTCTTCACAGGCTGAATTTTCATGAAATCATCATCCTTTCGCTTGGTAGAATGTCGTTTTTTATAGTATAGCATGGCTTTGCAAAAAAAGCAAGCATTTCCGTCACAATGGCAGAAAATGATACAGGGATACAAAAAGGGCGGTTTCTTAGAAACCGCCCTGAATTTGATTGTATTCCGTTAAAGCTTATGCAAGCTCAGCGAAGTACTTGATGGTTCTTACCATCTGGCTTGTGTAGGAGTTCTCGTTGTCATACCAAGAAACAACCTGAACCTCGTACAGACCATTGCCCAGATCGCAAACCATTGTCTGAGTAGCATCGAACAGAGAACCGTACTTCATGCCGATAACATCAGAAGAAACGATCTCATCAGTGTTGTAACCGAAGGACTCGGAAGAAGCAGCCTTCATAGCAGCATTGATGCCTTCCTTAGTTACATTCTCGCCCTTAACAACAGCAGTCAGGATAGTTGTGGAACCTGTCGGAACCGGTACACGCTGTGCAGAACCGATCAGCTTGCCGTTCAGCTCAGGAATTACCAGGCCGATAGCCTTAGCAGCACCTGTGGAGTTCGGAACGATGTTAGCAGCACCAGCTCTTGCTCTTCTCATGTCACCCTTTCTGTGCGGGCCGTCGAGAATCATCTGGTCGCCAGTGTAAGCGTGTATTGTGCTCATGATACCGCTCTGTACTTCTGCATAGTCGTGCAGAGCCTTAGCCATCGGAGCGAGGCAGTTTGTTGTGCAGGAT
>JAZQAA010000015.1:0-8742 GCA_045544975.1 Oscillospiraceae bacterium
TTTATCACCGCGTTTTATCCACTTCCCTTGTAATTCCGGCAAAAAAGAGAACAGGGAGACTTCTCACACTGTTCTCTTTCTGCATTTTGTCAAGGAAGCAGCTCCATTGCTGCTGCAAGCTGGGGATCATTTGCAGGATCGGGAGTGCCGATCACAGTATTCTCTCCTGCCTCAACCTCCACATCCGGCGTCAGGCCGACGCCCTGATAGCACTCGGACTTCACGGTCTGGTAGGTAGCAACGGTCAATGTCAGGCCGCCGCCGTCATCCATGCGGATGGTATTCTGCATGACGCCCTTGCCATAGGTTGTGGTTCCAACAAGCTGTGCCTTATCAAAATCACGCAGCGATGCAGAAAAGAGCTCTGCCGCACTTGCGGAATTTTCATTGACAAGCACAACCATCGGCAGTTCCAGCTCAGAAGCATCGGAATACACAACAGTTTCGCTATTGCCGTCCTGATAGGTTGCTGTTGCAATCACGCCCTCAGGAAGAAGGGGATCGAGGATCTGCTCAAGAGAGCTGAGCAGTCCGCCGCCGTTATCACGGACATCAAAAATGATGGACTCTGCACCATTTGCGAGCAGTACATCAAGAATATCCTGGAACTGCGCAACGGTATTTTCTCTGAAATTGCTGATGCGGATATATCCCACATTGCCGTCAAGCAGTTCACCGATAACTGTAATCAGATCGAAGGGGCGTCTTGTGATCGTATAATCCTTTTCTGTTTCTCCTCTGAGGACGGTAATGGTGACTTCCGTTCCTTCCTCACCTTTCACACGGTTGATTGCCTCGTAGAAGCCGAGCTCTGCAACATCCTCGCCTTCTACAGCAATGATCACATCATCGGGAAGGAGCCCTGCTTCCTCGGCAGGGGAATTCCCCTGCACCTCAGTGATCTGGATATAACCGGCTTCGTTCAGCTGGGCAGTCACGCCGATTCCGACAGTCTGTCCGGATTCCCGTTCCATGAGATCCTGGTATTCCTCGGCTGTCAGGTAGGAGGAATAGGGATCTTCAAGACCTGCCACATAGCCCTTAAGAATACCATCCATGAGGGACTCCTCATTAAGATCGGTATAATAATTCTCGCGGACATAGGTATCAAGCGCTTCCAGGCGTGCGTATTTTTCCGCCTTTTCCTTCACTGCCTGCACCTTATCGTTGAAATTCTGCAAAGAAAAAAAAGATGTCATAATGAAAGTAATCGCTGCAACAAGTGCAGCAATGCTGATCGTCAGACCAAGACTCACCTTTTTGTTCATAGTTACCTCCTAATACCAATTCTCTATCAAACGATTAAAATAGTTTGATAGAGAGCAGGTCGTTCTCCTGCGATCATGACACAGAAAGCAGGGGTCCATCCATCTATGACGCAATCCCCTGCTTATGTTTGTGCACACTCCGGATTCCGGAGCAATATGATTAGTAGTTCAGATAGTCACCGGGATTCACTGCAACACCGTTTTTACGGATTTCAAAATGCAGGTGGAAACCAGTGGAATACCCTGTACAGCCAACAGTTCCAAGGCTCTGACCCTTATTCACATATTCGCCGACGGAAACATATACTGCGTCCATATGCGCATACATGGTAGAATATGTACCATCGCCATGGGAGAGAAGCACATAATTTCCATAGCCATTACCGCAGCAGGCACCGCTCTTGGGATAATTATGGCTGCATCCCGTGTTAACACCAATGACAGTACCGCCTCTGGAAGCAACAATGGTTGCGCCTGCATTCTGGGCAATATCATATCCCTTATGCAGTCTGCCCCAACGATAGCCATAATAACTGGAAATATAATAATATCCCGGACACGGCCAGCCGAAGGACTCACCGCTATAGGAAGGCTCTTCCACATAGGAGTTATCCGAACTGCCGGAATCGCTCGAACTGCTGTCGTTATTATTGTTTGCAGCATTCTGCGCTGCTTCCTCTTCTTCCTTGCGCTTTGCTTCCTCAGCAGCACGATCAATGGCAGCCTGAATCTCCGCTTCATCCGCTTCAAGCTGATCGTTCTCAGCTTCGAGGTCATCGATATCCTTTTCTCTTGCAGCCTTTTCCATTGCGATGCGTTCCTTTTCTGCAACGGATTCTTCATAGGTTGCCTGCAGGTCGTCCATCGCCGTCTGCATTTCTGCACGCTTGGCATCTGCTTCTGCCTTTGCTGTTTCCAGCTCTGACTTCTGGGTTTCGAGGGTTGTCAGATTGGTATTATAGGCTTCAAGCTCAGCCTTCAGATCATTGACAAGCTCATCATCATGGCGGGCAATGCAGGAAATCATCTCAAACTTGGAAAGCAGATCATAGAAGTCCGTGGCACCGACCAGTGCCGAAGCAAGGCTGTCGTTGCCGTTGACATACATCGCGCGAAGGCGGAGCTTGAACTGCTCCAGTCCCTCTTCGATGGCAACCTCCTGATTGGCAATGGTAACCTCCAGATCAGCTATCGCAATATCGAGGTTGTAGATTTCCTCCTTCAATGTTTCCAGCTCTGTATCAAGGATTGCCATATTATCCTGCAGGGTATCAATTTTCAACTGCAGTGCATCCTGATACGCCTGCTGTTCCTTTTCGTCCTCTTCAAACTGTGCAAGCTCAGCCTCATATTGTTCAATCAGCTTTTCATTCTCCGCACGCTGCGCTTCGAGCTCAGCAATTGTAGTCTCCGCATAGGAGGACGGCGTTTTTACATTGTATGCGACAAGTCCAGTGCTGCAGACGAGAGCAATGCAAATTGCCGCTGCTTTCATTGCGAATTTTCTCATACGATGATTCCACCTTCCTTTCTTATACATTGATATGCTTTCTCGTGCAGACAACGCTGCCGATTGCGCCGATCAGGGCGCCGCCTAAAAGATAGGCAAGGGACACGGGCAGATAAATCTCGCTGAACTGAATAATACTGCCCATACCAATAATATTGAGCAGATAAACCTGCTCCTGCAGGATCTGCACCAGGGAATCATAGACAAGCCATGTAATCACAAGTGCACCGCATCCGGCGAAGAAGCCGGTAATCATACCCTCTACAAAAAAAGGCAGGCGGATAAACGCATTGGTTGCACCAACATATTTCATAATCTGGATTTCCTCACGGCGGGCAAATACACTCGCCTTGGTGGTGTTGGAAATAATCACCATAGAAACAACCACCATTGCAAGGATAATCGCACCCATCACCCATGTCAGAATCTCACGCAGCTGCGTCAGAATATTGATGAAATCGTAGGGTGCACGGATGGAATAAATGTGTTCAAGCTTCTCAATCTGGGCGATGGTCTGCTTTGTCAGGTCAATATCCTCCACCTTCAGACGATAGGCGTCCGGAAGCGGATTATCATTGCCGAGGGATTCAAACAGTACATCATATTCTGCCATGCTCATCTTTAATGATTCATAGGCTTCTTCCTTGGAATAGAATACCACTTCGCTGACATTCTCCATGGCTCTGAGCTGACTGCCGATTTTGTCAAGTGCCTCATCACTGGTATCATCATTGAAATAGACGATGATTTCATTTTTGGTTTCCATGCCGCCGATAATACGGTCCACATTATAATATGCCAGTACGGACAGTCCTACCAGAAGAAGCGAAACCAGCAGCACGCAGAAAGAGGCAAATGCCATCATCCGGTTTTTCCAGACATTATCAACGCCCTGATCCACCAGATATTTCACACCACTAAGCTTCATTGGAACCTCCTATAATTTCATCGAACACAACCTGTCCCTGGGTAATGTTGATAATACGCCCGCCGAAATGGCGTACCAGATCGTGCTCATGCGTAACCATCAGAATTGTAGTACCGCACTCATTGATGCCTTTGAGCAGCTCTACGATTTCATAGGACAGTTCGGGGTCAATATTTCCGGTCGGCTCGTCGGCAATAATGAGCTTCGGGTCATTGACAAGTGCTCTTGCAATTGCCACACGCTGCTTCTCACCGCCGGACAGCTCGTCCGGATAGGAATTTGCTTTTGCCTGCAGTCCGACAAGGCTGATCACATAGGGAACACGCTTGCGGATATACTTTCTTGGCGCATCAATGACGCGCAGAACAAATGCAACATTTTCATAAACCGTCATGGACGGGATCAGACGGAAATCCTGGAATACAAAGCCGATAGTACGGCGCAGTTCCGGAATCTTCCGGCGCTTGAGGGTACTCAGATTGTAACCGTTAACAATCACCTCTCCGCTTGTTGCATCAATTTCCTTCAGAATCAGCTTGATCATGGTACTTTTGCCGGCGCCGGAGGATCCGACAACAAATGCAAAGTCACCATCATTAATGGTCAGGCTGACATCGTTCAGGGCGTCCACGCCGCTGGAATAGGTCACGGACACATTTTTCAATTCAACCATAAAAAATGCAGCTTCCTTTCTTGTCCTGTTAAAAACGGATAGATAAAGACTTTGCCCGGCATCCTTTGGGGATGTCAGGCAAAGCAATGCAATTCTTCATTTCGAATGAAACGGCGGTACCGTTTCCTAATCAGAATTTCACAGGATTTGCCTGAAGATATTTTTTCACCATAAGTGCAATCTTAAAAATAATTGCGTGATCGAATTCTCTCAAGTCAAGACCTGTCAACTTCTTGATTTTTTCCAATCTATAAACGAGTGTGTTACGGTGTACAAACAGCTTTCTGGAAGTTTCGGAAACATTCAGGTTATTCTCGAAGAAACGCTGGATGGTAAACAGTGTTTCATGATCGAGGGACTCAATGCTGCCTCTCTTGAAGACCTCATGGAGGAATGTTTCACACAGTGTTGTCGGCAGATGATAAATCAGTCTTGCAATACCAAGATTATCGTAGCTGACAATTACCTTATCGGTGTCAAATACCTTACCGACTTCCAGTGCCATCTGTGCTTCCTTGAAGGAACGTGCAAGCTCCTTAACGCTGGTCACTGCAGTACCAATACCCACATTCACACGGGTATAGAACTCACTGCTCAGTGTATCCACGATGGAACGTGCAAGCTTTTCAAGATCCTTGGAATCCACAGAACTCTTGATTTCCTTCACCAGAACAATATCGGTTTCTGTAATGTTGAAGACAAAATCCTTGTTCTTATCCGGGAACAGATTCTGAATCACATCATATGCAGAAATGTCATTCGAAGATACGATTCTGATCAGCAGCACTACCCGGCTGATCTCTGCATTGAAATGCAGCTCTCTTGCCTTGATGACAATATCGCCAGGAAGTACATTGTCCAGAACAACATTCTTGATGAAGTTATTTCTGTCATACTTCTCATCATAATACTGCTTGATATTGGAAAGGGTAATTGAAAGAATGCTTGCATACTTGGATGCTGTTTCATCCGTACCCTCTACAAATACCGCATAGTCAGGCTTTGCATGAGCACCGAACGGCTTATATGTATAGCCGTCACGAATGAAGATATCCTGAGAATCACTCAGATCCAGGGATACAAATTCGTTGGTCGTGCCGATTTTTGTCAAGTCGCTGCAAGCGATGATGGTTGCGTTCTCATCTACTACACCGATGGTTGCATCCACGGTGTCACGCATCTGATGTACCAGTCCTTGAAACAGTCTGTTGGACATAGTCTAACTTCCTTCCGTATTTATTTTTTACCATACACTCGTTTTTACGCAATTCTTCTACATATTACAGATTGTAACACATAGTTATGAATACTGAATGAATAAAATGTTAATTTTCTTAGATTTATCGTTAAAATAGCGAATTTTTTTCCTCAGTTTTGGTAAATCATCACAAAATCCGATTTCAAATTGTAACCATTTGGTAACCTTACATGGATTCCGGACAATCAATCTTGAGGATGGACATTGCATTGCGCAGGGTCTGTCCGACAGCTCTGCAAATTGCAGTTCTCGCTTCGCGAAGCGGCTCTGTTTCGGCATTTTTCACGCTGCACGCATCATAGAACTTATGGAAGAGCGTTGCAAGCTCGAGGGCATATTTGGTGACTCTGGAAGGATCATATGCCTTGGCTGCAGCCTCAAGCTCTGCCGGGAACGCAGCAAGATGGCGAATCAGTTCGATTTCCTGCACGCTTTCGCCGATGGGCAGCTCGGAGAGGGCTGTCCCCTCGAGATAGAGGTTTTCCTGCTTGAGATTCCGCAGCAGGCTGCAGATTCGCGCATGGGCATACTGCACATAGTAAACCGGATTCTGAGAGGACTGTTCCACCGCAAGATCCAGATCAAACTCAAAGTGGGAATTCGCTTCACGCATATTAAAGAAGAAACGCGCTGCGTCAAGCGGAATATCCTCGAGCAGGGTAACAAGTGTAATTGCCTTGCCGCTGCGCTTGGAAAGCTTTGCGACCTCGCCGTTTCTCAGCAGAATCACCATCTGCATCAGAACCACATCAAGGTGGCTGACATCCACGCCAAGTGCAGTGAGTGCCGCCTTCAGACGCGGTACATAGCCATGATGATCGGCGCCAAGAACATTAATCGCCTTGTCAAACTTTCTTGTCACGAGCTTATCGCAATGATAAGCGATATCCGGCACAATATAGGTCGGAATGCCGTTTGCGCGGACGAGCACAAAGTCCTTATCTGCACCGAACTCGGATGCCTTGAACCAGATTGCACCCTCCTGCTCATAGGTATAACCCTTTTCCTTGAGCGCATCAACAATTTTCCAAACGCTGCCGTCCTCGTGAAGTGTACTTTCGTGGTACCAGTTGTCGTATTCAACGCGATACTTTTTCAGATCGCGTTCCAGACCTGCAACATTCTTCGGAAGCGCAAATGCTACAAGAGCATCACGACGGGTCTTGCTGTCTGTATTGACGAATGCATCGCCGTTTTCTTCTGCAAAGGCTTCCGCATGGGCAATGATATCGGGGCCATGGTAAGCATCCTCGGGCATTTCTACGCCCTCCTGATACTTCTGGAGATAGCGAACCTCCAGAGAAGTAGCAAACTTCTCAATCTGGTTGCCGGCATCATTGACATAGAATTCGCGTTCCACTTCCCAGCCGTTCCATTCGAGCAGCGCCGCAATACCGTCACCGAGTGCTGCGCCTCTTGCATTGCCCACATGCATCGGACCTGTAGGATTCGCAGAAACAAATTCCACGAGTGCCCGTTTGCCGCTGCCGCTGCTGGTTCTGCCATAGGCATCTGTTTCTGTCAGAACTGCCTGCACCGTATCAGAGAACCAATTCTTCTTGAGGAAGAAATTGATGAAGCCGGGCCCTGCAATTTCCACCTTTTCAAAGTAAGTACCCTCGAAACGCATTACCTCAGTAAGCAGCTCCGCAATCTTTCTCGGCGGCATACGCAATGCCTTGGCAGATGCCATTGCAATATTGCTTGCAAAATCACCATGGGACTTGTCCGCAGGCACTTCAATTTTAAATGCGGGAACCGGCTCTGCAGCAACCTTTCCCTCCGCAACGAGCGCACCGAGCGCTTCTGTCAGAATCTCATGCAGCTGGCTCTGTGCAGCCGCCATCATATTTGTCATCATTTATTCCTCCTGTGCGGAATCCTTTCGGATTTCCGCAATAATTTCATTATCGGACAGCAAGGTAGAATTCGCGTCCACTGTATAACGCATCTCCAAGCGTCCGCCGTTATCATCAAACGCAGCACGAAGCTTCCGTGCTGAAACGCCCACTGCAAATTCACCAAAGGGCGTCTCATAATGACAGAAATGCTTTCTGCCGGGCTGAATCACCAGATGGGTCTGGAAGGATCCTGTCCGAATAACGGAAACCATATTTTCCTCAGAAATCCGGATCTGCATCCTGCTTCCTTCCATGCCGGTCGTTTCGGATTCTTCATAGGCAATCACTCTGTCGCCATTGCGGTCAGTATGATAGTCCGCTTCGGTCATCAGCTCCGTTCTGGTCTTGTCTTCACCCTCATACTGGATGCTGATCAATTTCAAAATCCATGTTTTTTTCACAGGCTTCTCCTTTATATCCGGCTGCTGAACACCTGTCCATATGCAGCATCCTCCAAGAAATTCCGTGCATTATCCCGGAACATAGAAACACTGTCACTGACATAATAGATATTATGTCCCTTTTCGGTGCTATCCGTCAGAAGATCCTGCTCACTGAGACATTTTTTTGCAAATTTCGCCGCCTCTTCGCCGGGAGAAATGAGATTCACGCCATCCCCCATGATATCCGCAATAATATCGCGAATAATGGGATAGTGTGTACATCCGAGAATCAGCGTATCCACATTGGCACTGCGGATGGGTGCAAGATACTCTTCCGCAGCAAGCCGGGTAATCTGATTATTCCGATCCGTATAACCGTATTCTACCAAATGTACAAAGAGCGGGCATGCCATTGCAGTTACACTGACGTCCGGATTGATGGTATGCAGGGCGTGTTCATAGCTGCCGCTCCGGATTGTTGCTGGTGTTCCGATCACACCAATTCTTCCATTCTTCGTTAATTTACAAGCCGTTTCCGCTGCCGGATAAAGCACGCCGGTAAAGGGAATATCCTCCACCGGAGAATTGGTTCCGAGTACGGAGCTGACAGTTCCGCAGGCAGCAATAATCATTTTTACCGGATGCCGCCGCAGAAACGCCACATCCTCCCTTGCATAGCGAAGGACGGTCTCACGGCTTCTTGTACCGTAGGGAATTCGCGCAGTATCGCCGAAATAGATAATATTTTCATTGGGCAGAATTCGATTCAGCTCCTTGACAGCCGTCAAGCCGCCAAGTCCGGAATCGAATACGCCGATGGC
>JAZQAA010000016.1:0-11136 GCA_045544975.1 Oscillospiraceae bacterium
CTGCAGCTGGCTGATGCGTGCCGTATAACACGCTACGCCAAACAGAATGGCAATCACAATGCAGTAAAGAACAATATTTTTGCTCTTTTTCTGCTTAGGCATCCTGTGCCTTTTCATGCCGCTGCGCACTTCCTTTCTACTTATTCTGCTCGCTGAGACGGCGCATTCTGCGCTCCTCATACTGCATTTTTGTCATCAGCACCCGTCTGGGCTTTGCGCCTTCATAGGGACCGATGACGCCCATCTCCTCCAGCTCGTCCATAATTCTGGCAGCTCTTGCATAACCGAGCTTCAGCCTGCGCTGGAGATTGCTGGTGGATGCCTGTCCGGCGCTGACAACTACTTCAATTGCCTGTTCAATGAGATCGTCATCTCCGGCAGAAACAGCCTCCTCCCCGGAGGCAGCAGTTTTTTCTTCACTGATAGCTGCCATCTGATCGACAGCATCCATAATTGTCTTGTCATATTCTGCAGTCGCATCCTGCTTGATGAACTGTACAACCTTCTCAATTTCCTGTGTGGAAACAAAGCATCCCTGTACACGCACGGGCTTGGGCTGACCGTTCGGCATATAGAGCATATCGCCCCTGCCCAGGAGCTTTTCTGCACCGGCTGCATCCAAAATAGTTCGGGAGTCGATCTGGGACTTCACCGTCAGCGCCACACGGCTTGGGATATTCGCCTTGATCAGACCCGTGATAATGTCCGTAGTCGGACGCTGGGTTGCAATAATCAGGTGCATTCCGGCTGCTCTTGCCATCTGTGCCAGACGGCAGATGGAGTCCTCGACCTCCTTGGAGGCTGCCATCATCAGATCGGCAAGCTCATCAATGCCGATGACAATCTGCGGCATGGGCTTGAGATCAGGATTTTCCTCGCAAAGGCGATTGTAATCGCCGAGATCACGCACGCCTGTTTCCGCAAAGGTCTGATAGCGGGAGAGCATCTCCTGCACCGCCCAGTTAAGCGCACCTGCCGCCTTCTTGGGATCGGTCACTACGGGAATGAGCAGATGCGGAATGCCGTCATAAACGCGGAATTCAACAATCTTCGGGTCAATCAGAATGAGCTTCACCTCGGAAGGTGACGCATGATAGAGCAGGCTCATAATGATGGAATTGGTCAGGATGGACTTACCGGATCCGGTGGTACCGGCAATGATCATATGCGGCATTTTGGCAATGTCACCGAAGATGAGATTGCCGGAAATGTCCTTGCCGACCGCAAAGGTCAGCTTGCTCTTCGAATCGGTAAATTGTCTGGATTCAAGCAGCTCACGCAGGGAGACCATATCCCTGTGCGTATTCGGCACTTCGATGCCGATGGCGGCCTTTCCGGGGATGGGCGCTTCGATGCGCACACCCTCTGCCGCAAGCGCAAGTGCGATATCATCGGCAAGGCTTGTGATCTTGGAAACCTTCACACCGGCTGCCGGCTGCACTTCATAGCGCGTAACGGACGGACCTCTTGCGATATTGGTAATTCTCACGCTGACATTGAAACTCTGGAGCACGGATGTCAGAAGATCCGCCTTTTCACGCAGTTCCCTGCTGGCGTTCGGATCATCCGCAAAGCTCTTGCCCTTGTTGAGGAAGTCAATGGGCGGAATCTGGTACACCTTCTCAGGCTGCTCCACTGCCTGCTGCGCCACCTCGTCAGCAATTTCCATCACGCCCTCCTGGCGTTCTTCCTCACGGGTTTTCTTCTTCGGCTTCTGTGTCGCCTGCCGGATCAGCTCCTCAAGAGCAGCATCCTGTACGCTTTCATCTGCCTTGGGCGCCGGCTGCGGCTCTTCCGCCTTTGCTGCCGGCTGTACGGGCTGTGTTTCATTCATGGGCACATCAATCAGGAACTGGCTCTGTTCGGATTTACGGCGTTTCTTAGAGCCTTCATCGGCAATGGAAAGTGCCTCCCGTTCAGAACGGACTTCCTTTTCGTGCTGTTCTGTTTCAAATTCCTTGATCAGGTTGGTATCCTCACGCTCCTCCTGCAGCAGCTGCCAGAGGACGCGGAAGGGCTTTGACAGGAAATCGAGGAACTCCGTCAGGCTCTTCTTTGTCAGCCACATAAAGCTGACAAACAGCATCAGACAGATGAGGATTTTTGCGCCGATATCATCGAACAAATCCAGCAGCGGAATGGCAATGAGCGCACTGAGCATACCGCCTCCGTTAAGCTGAACGCCCTCATCAAAGAGCAGGCGCATGGAATTGGGGATGCTCACACCGAGCAGTCTGCCTCCGCCGAACATAATTTCAATAAAACCGCTGAGAAACGCACTTGCTGCAAAGCCGGTCAGGGCACGGGTAGCAATTTTCTGCGGTGTTTCATCCTTATCGAGCATGACGGCAATATAGGCCAGCATGACAGGAATGATCAGAAGCGTCAATCCAAAGAAGCCGCGCAGTCCCTTATGAATGGCAAGCCATGCAGCACTGCCTGGAACAAAGGTCAGAAGCAGAATCAGGATGGCTATTGCAAAAAGAAGCACCGACCACTGCTGGTTGGAATTATGTATGGGGTGCGGTGCCGGCTGCTTCGGAGATGCTTTTTTCTGTGAGGATTTGGGAGTTGCTGTTTCCTTCTTTGGTTTATGACTGCTGTTTTTTTTCTGTTCAGCCACAAAGTTCTCCTTTCTTGTTCTGCACTCTTATCGTACAATCAATTCGTATATGCTGTATCCGGTAATTCCCAGCCACAAAAGTGCTGTATACGCGGCAAAATACTTAAAGTGATTGGATTTCACAAGCAGATTGACCATACGGATTGCAAGCAAGCCAACAACGGCGGCTGTTACAAATCCGACGATATACTGCGGAATTTCCGCAACCGGGAAATTCACTGCATCCTTGATTTCCACAAGGCAGCCGGCAAGGATGGTGGGAATTCCGAGCATGAAGGAATACTTCACCGCCATATCCCTGTCCATTCCTGCAAAAATGCCGCTGCAAATGGTTGAACCGCTGCGTGAAATACCCGGGAAAAGGGCAATTGCCTGAAAAACACCGACTGTCAGCGCTTCTTTCCAGGTAAGCTTTGCCGCATCCTTCTTGCCGTCCACACATTTGTCGGACAGATACAGGATCACTGCAGTGTACAGGAAGAAGAAGCCGAGCGCCAGCAGGTAGGTCTGAGCGATGTGCTCAATCCAGTCCTTGACAAAATAGAATGGAATCAGAATGGAGAGCGAGATAATCAGCATCAGAATCATACGGCGCTCCGGTGTGCACAGTCCCTTCTTGAACAGCTGTCCGCTGAAAAGGTCCTTGCAGATACTGCCGAGTTCCTTCAAAAGCGCCCAGACCGTTGAACGGAACGCAATGCAGGTTGCAAGCAGCGTGCCCAGATGCAGGAACGCAGAGAACAGAAAATTATGCTCCGACTCATTCTGCCCTGTGATATGGGCATACAGCATCAGATGACCTGAGCTGGACACCGGCAAAAACTCCGTTAGTCCTTGAATAATGCCTTGAATAATTGCGTCCAGTATTGACATAACTGCCTCCATTCTGTGTCCATTGCCGCTGCACGGCAGATATCGTATGAATCGATATCATTTATGAAGTATCCTGTGATTTTATGACTCTTCTTCTGCATCCTCCCCATCGGGATAGCGTCCTTCTCCGGATTCAATCAGAGAATACAAGCACTCGATTGCATCGCTGAGACCGCCCAGATGGTCAATGAGTCCCATTTCTACCGCCTGCTGTCCGGAAATCACGGAACCAACATCCGTCGCAAGCTCCTGCGTATTGGTCATGAGCCTGCGGAACTGCTCTTCCGGAATCCGGCTCTCCCTTGTCACAAAGCCAATAATTCTGTCCTGAATCTTATCAATATAGGACAAGCTCTGCGGCACGCCGAGCATCATGCCGTTCATCCGCACAGGATGGATGGTCATGGATGCAGAAGGCACAATATACGACTGCTTCGCGCTCACCGAGAGCGGCACCCCAATGGAATGTCCGCCGCCCACAACAAGGGAAACGGTGGGGGTTTTCATACCGGCGATCAGCTCCGCAATGGCAAGTCCTGCCTCCACATCGCCGCCGACGGTATTGATAATGATAATGAGTCCTTCCACACTCCGATCCTGTTCAATTGCTACAAGTGCCGGAATGATGTGCTCATATTTGGTTGTTTTATTCTGTGAAGAGAGGACATAGTGCCCCTCCACCTGTCCGATGATGGTCAGACAGTGAATCAGGTGCTTGGCATTCTGTGCCTGGATGCCTCCGGTTTTTTCTACAAGCTCCGCTTCGTCAAGCTGCTGCTCAACGCTGCCCTGCTCCGGATTTTCCTCCTTGATAGGACTGTATTCGCCGCAATTTTCACGCATGACTCCCGCTTCCTTTCTCATAAAGTTTTGGAAGTAGTATGCCGAAATTGCAGCAGATTATGCATTCCCCTGCAAAAGGGCGCAATTCACCCGTACCGCAGGAAACACCTTATTTTATTATATCAATATTCCACCGGAATGTCAAGTATTGCTTGGTATGAATTCCGGGAAAAGAAAAACTTCCACGCGCCCCGAATTTGACAAAATCCGACCCCTCCGCTATGGTACAATAGGACAAACAGCGGCGAATGCCGAAAAACATTGACAGAAAGGATGAACCAATATGACTCTGCAATATCTTCCGGATGAGCAGCAGCTCTATGTACGCCTTGACGGTGAAATCGACCATCACAGCAGCAAGCGGCTGCGAAGTGAAATTGACACCGCGATCTACACCCATATGCCCAAAACCCTTTTATTCGACTTCAAGGATGTCACTTTTATGGACAGCTCGGGGATCGGACTGATCATGGGACGGCATCGTATTCTTACACCGCTCGGCGGGTGCATCGTACTCTGCCGCCCTGCCGGACATATAAAGCGTATTCTGCAGCTTGCCGGCATGGACAAGCTTGCAGTGATCCGCAGTGAATCCCAAAAGGAGGCTGTACAATGAAAATTCTCAACGAATTCCAGTGCCGGTTCCCGGCAAATTCCGCCAACGAAGCACTTGCAAGGGCGGCGCTTTCCGCGTTTCTTATCTCTGCCGATCCGACAACACAGGAGCTTGCCGATCTGCGCACGGTTATCTCTGAAGCGGTCACCAACGCCATTGTGCATGGCTACCGCGGCTCGACCGGCGAGGTTTCCATCTGCCTGCGGCTTCTCCCGGAACGGACAATTTACATACGCGTGAGCGACAAGGGCTGCGGCATCGAAAATGTGGAAAAGGCAATGGAGCCGCTCTACACCTCCGCTCCGGAGGAGGATCGTGCCGGTCTTGGCTTTGCCATTATGCAAACCTTTACAGATGTCATGCTGGTGCGCAGCAGTCCGGGCAAGGGCACTACGCTTACCATGCGCCGCCGTCTGGGGCAGGATCATGCCGGTCACTGATCAGCGTCCGGCTGCGCAGGAGCATCTGGGGCTTGTGCATTTATGCGCCAATCGGTTCCGGAACCGCGGCATTCCCTATGAGGATCTGTATTCTGCTGGCTGCGAGGGGCTTGTCAAGGCAGCCAACGCCTTCGACTGTGAAAGAGGCGTGCAGTTCTCCACCTATGCGGTTCCCGTCATTCTTGGTGAAATCAAGCGGTTATTCCGAGACGGCGGAACAGTCCATGTCTCCCGCGGACTGCGGGAGCTTTCCATGAAGGTGCAGAGCATCCGTGAACAGATTCTGAAGCAGACAGGGGAAGATCCGCCGCTGAGTGTGCTTGCTGAACGAACAGGGCACAGCACGGAAGAAATCTCCCTTGCGCTGTGCGCTTGCAGTCCTGTGATCTCCCTCACCTCCCCCGATGAGGACGAAGGACAGATGGACATTGCCGTGGAGGCACCGGATGAGCGCATCGGCGAGCGCATCGCACTCCGGCAGATGATGGCACTTCTCGAACCAAAAGACAGACAGCTGCTCGAATTACGGTACTACCGGAATCTGACGCAGACGCAGACAGCCAAACAGCTTGGCATGACACAGGTACAGGTATCAAGGCGCGAAAAGAAGCTCCTGCTGTATCTGCGGCAGGAGCTTCTGAAATAACGGCTTATTCAAGGACGCACCGAAATGCTGTGGGAAGGGAATAGGTTTCGGAAAGCTCCTCAGGGCTTACCCAATGAAAACGATCATCCGCATTTGCACAGATTAGGAATACACCGCGCATCTCCCATGTAATGTGGGTAAAAATATGACGGCGTTCCACGGTTTTCAGAAATTCCGATGGCTTGCAGTTCCATTCCCTGCAGATCTCAACAGCCTCCTCCTCAGAGAGGAAGCCTTCCACATTCGGAAACTCCCAGAGTGAAGCGAGCAGGCCCTTTCCCGGTCGTTTTCGAATGGCAAGCTTTCCATCGCATTCTAACACAAATACAGTTTTCTCCTCGAAGCGGCGGCGCACCTTCTTTTCCCTGACGGGCAGGAAGGTGGTGCTGCCGTTTTGCTTTGCCATACAAATGGCTGCAAGGGGGCATTCTCCGCAGTGCGGCGCGCTGTTCGGGATACAGATCATTGCACCAAGCTCCATGAGAGCCTGCGTCAGCATACCGCAGTCAGCATGGGGATAGACCCTTGCAAGCTGCGCTGTCACGCTCTTTTTGTACTCCGGAGAGAGAATGTTGCGGTAATCCTCGCAAAGCCTCGCCATGACACGCAGAACATTTCCATCCACTGCAGGCGTCGGCTGTCCGAAACAGATGGACGCCACTGCTCCGGCAGTATACTCCCCGATACCGGGGAGATCGCGGATTTCCTCATAGGTACGAGGGAATTCTCCGCCGTACTCCTTCATAATCCGCTGTGCTGCCTTTTGCAGATTTCGTACGCGATTATAGTAACCAAGCCCCTCCCAGAGCTTGAGCAGCTGTTCCTCCGGACACTGCGCCAGACTTGCAATATCGGGCAGGGAGCTTAAAAAACGCTCGTAATAGCCTTTGACTGCTTCCACCCGTGTCTGCTGGAGCATGATCTCCGAAATCCAGACATGGTACGGATCACGATCCCTGCGCCATGGAAGATCACGGTGATGGGAAGGGTACCACGCATTGAGGGGCTGCAGCAAAGCTTCGGGAATTTCCGCCTTCTTTGCGCCGATTTCCTGCATTCGCTGCACAAGCTTCTCATAGATGGGAAGCATCTGCGGTTCCGTGCAGCAGTCCGCAATTTCCCCGATGGAGAGCCATCGGACATCACGGTTTTCATCCGGTTTATCGGCAATTTCCTGTCCCTTCGGAGCAATCAGCCCATAGGTGATATTGTAATGCAGGTGCGGTGCAACAAGCTTTCCATGCTTCTGATGCGGCGGAACCGGAAGAATATCAATGGATAAAATACGCCTTGTAATGGGAAAAATTTTCGTTACGGAGGTTTCCTCCTTGGCTTCCCGCAGTGCAACCTGCAGGAAATCGGCTTCGCCGTCCGCATGACCGCCAGTCCAGCCAACGGACTGATAGATGAGATGGTATGCCATGAGGGTTTCTGTCAGATCGGGAGAGAGAATGAACCCGGAACAGGTGATATGCCCCTCCTCACAGTCCCGATGGAGCAGTGCATCACCGTATTGTTCTATTAGGTCAAGAAGTCTGCGTTTGGCAGTTTTCTCTTCTTCCGTATACGGCACAAAGCCTTCAATCTGCGCAGCAATGGACTGCATGGCATTCTCCCCCTTTCTTTTGATGAAATTCGCCCGTACTCTCAGCGAGAACGGGCGATTTTGCTTACTGTTGCTGGAGTTCGGCAAGGAGATCCGTCACTGCATAGCGTTCGGTCTCATGACGATTGGGGCGCCCCATCAAATGCTGCTGGGACATTCCGGCACTGCCCTTGACAAACAGTACATCGTACAGCTCCTCTGTAATGGGCATGGTCAAGCCCATTTTTTTAGCAAGACCATGAGCAACCTCACAGCAATGATAGCCTTCTACCGTACCCACCTGGCGGACAGCTTCCTCCGGGCTTTTTCCCTGTCCGATGAGAATACCGGCTCTGCGGTTGCGGCTATGCATACTGGTGCAGGTCACAATCAGGTCACCAAGTCCCGTCAAGCCTGCAAAGGTTTCCATCTTCGCGCCGAGCGCAAGACCGAGTGCCGTGATTTCGTGGATACCGCGCGTCATCAGCGCAGCCTTGGTGTTATCGCCAAATCCCAGTCCATCACTGATGCCCGCTGCAAGGGCGATAATGTTTTTCATGGAACCGCCAAGCTCGCAGCCGATCACATCACTGTTGACATAGAGCCGAAGCGTAGAAGAGGTAAACAGGTCCTGCACATATTTTGCATACTTTACATCCTCGGATGCAACTACGACAGTGGTCGGAATATTCCGTGCAAGCTCCTCAGCATGGGAAGGACCGGTCAGAACAACAATGGGATTATGCGCAGCTTCCTCACGAATTACTTCGCTCATGCGTTTGCAGGAGCCTTCCTCCAGACCCTTTGAGGTATTGACGATCACAGTGTTCTCTGTTAAATAGGGCTGTGCCTCGCGCACAACGCCGCGCACAAACTGGGATGGAATTCCGACAAGAACAATATCCTTGCCGCGAACAGAAGCAATATCATCCGTCAGAGTAATGCCCTTCGGGATCTGCACACCCGGGAGTTTTCCGGCAAGCTCTCCCGTTGTCTCGATTTCTTCAATCTCCGATCTGAATTTTGACCAGACGGTAACGCTATGTCCAAGATTATGACACATAATGGCGAGGGCAAGTCCGAATCCGCCCGAACCAAGAATTGTAATTTCTGCCATGGCTTCTGTTCCTTTCTGCATGATTTTATAAACTATTTAAAAGTTAGTGCCAGTAAATCCAAATTCATTACAAAGAATTTTCCGAAATACAGCAATCGCTCCGCCAGTCAGCAGAGCGATGCAGGAATTATTCTGCCTTTTCTTTTTTGGAGCCGAATTTGCGCTCTGTTCCGCTGCGCAGGCGCTCTATATTGGAGCGGTGCATCCAGATAATGGTTGCAGCCATGATGGATGTCAGCACAAAATGCAATGCAAGGCGCCAGAGGTCATAACCTTCCCAGCGAATATACTGGGAGATCACCGTTACAAACGGCGCACACGCCGTTGCAATAATGGACGCAAGGCTTACATACTTCGACAGGATCAAGATAAGTGCAAAAATACCAATGAGTATGCAGAATACTCTCCAGTCCAGCACAAGGAAGACGGAAACACCGACAAGCACGCCCTTGCCGCCCTTGAAGCCATAGTAGAGGGGGAACACATGACCGAGAATTGCCGACACACCGGCAACATAGCCAAGAAAATACATATCTGCTTCCGGACCCATCACAAGCTGCGCAAGCAGGTTGCGGCTCAGAAGCACAGCGATGACACCTTTTGCGAGGTCACCGATCAGTGTGCAAAGAGCACATCCCTTGCCGAAGCAGCGCAGGGTATTGGTCAGACCTGCATTTCCACTGCCGAAATCGCGGATATCCTTATGCTTAAGAATGCGCACGGTTGCAATGGATGAATTGATGCTGCCCATCAGGTAGCCGATCAAAGCAGCTGCCAGAACAACAAGAATGTATTTGATTACCATAAAAGCCTCCTAATACTAATTCTCAATCAAACTATTGAAATAATTTGATTGAGAGCGTGTGCTGAAGCACACGCCATTTTGTGCCGTTTTGCGGCACAAAATCCGTCTCATGCATTCCCATACGCCGCCTGTAGCGGCTATGAAAATCATGAAATTCTTTCATGATTTTCAAATGGGAATAGTATAAAATTATGCGTCCTTACGGTCACGTTCACGGATAATGAAGCGCACCGGTGTACCTTCCAGTCCGAAGGTTGTACGGATCTGATTCTCCAGATATCTCTGATAGGAGAAGTGGAAAAGATCTGCACGGTTGACAAAAATAACAAATGTCGGGGGTTTTGTAGAAGCCTGTGTCATGTAATAAATCTTCAGGCGTTTGCCCTTGTCGGACGGCGGCTGTACTCTTGCCGTTGCATAGGCAAGGACATCGTTGAGGACACCCGTGCTGACACGCATACTGTTCTGGGTGTGAACAAAGCGGATCATCTCATAGAGCTTTTCCACGCGCTGTCCGGTTTTTGCGGAGATGAAAATGAACGGCACATAGCTCATAAAGCTGAAATCCTGCTCCAGCTTTGTGCGGTATTCCTGCATGGTTTTGTCGTTCTTTTCGATGGCATCCCATTTGTTGACGGCAACAATGCACGCCTTGCCCTGTTCATGGGCATAACCGGCAACCTTGGAGTCCTGCTCCGTAAATCCGGTTACGGCATCGATCATAATCACGCAGACATCCGCTCTGTCCACTGCCATATAGGCACGCAGGACACTGTAATGCTCGATTTTCTCTGTAATCTTGGATTTTCTGCGGATACCGGCAGTATCAATGAAAACATATCTGCCGTCCTCGCGCTCAATAACGGTATCCGTTGCATCACGGGTGGTTCCGGCAATATCGGAAACGATCACTCTCTCCTCACCTGCAATGCGGTTGATGAGGGAGGATTTACCGGCATTGGGTTTACCAATGACTGCAACACGAATATCCTCTTCGCCGTACTCTTCCTCATCTGTTTCGGGGAAATACCCGATCACCTCATCGAGCATATCGCCGGTTCCATGGCCATGCACGGAGGAAACGGGGTACGGATCACCCAGACCAAGGTTATAGAATTCGTAAACCTCCATGGGCGTTTCTCCGAGATTGTCGCATTTATTGACACAGAGTACGATGGGCTTGCCGCTCTTCTGGAGCATATCGGCAACGGCATAATCGTTCGCAGTCACGCCGCTGCGGACATCCGTTACAAAGATAATCACATCTGCATGGGAAATGGCAATCTCCGCCTGCTGACGCATGAGGGTGAGCATCTTGTCATCCTCCTTCGGCTCAATACCGCCGGTGTCAACAAGCATGAACTTTTTGCCAAGCCATTCGCATTTGGAATAGATTCGGTCGCGGGTCACACCGGGCGTATCCTCTACGATGGAAAGCCGCTGCCCAACCAGTTTATTGAACAATGTGGATTTTCCCACATTCGGTCTGCCGACCACTGCTACTACAGGTAATGCCATAGTGTATAACCTCCTTTAATTCGGAACTTAATCTCTGCACATGGTGGGGGACGCTGTCCCCCACACCCCC
>JAZQAA010000017.1:0-2755 GCA_045544975.1 Oscillospiraceae bacterium
CCGCAGGGTATGATGCAGCAGCAGATGCCGCAGGGTATGGCACAGCCCCCGATGCAGGGTATGGCAGCACCGCAGGGTATGATGCAGCAGCAGATGCCGCAGGGTATTGCACAGCCCCCGATGCAGGGTATGGCAGCGCCGCAGGGAATGATGCCGCAGATGCAGGGCATGATGCCGCAGACAGAGGGCGCAGAAGTGCAGCAGAACCCGCAGATGATGGGTATGATGCAGCCCCAGATGATGGGTATGCAGCCCATGATGGGAATGCCGCAGTTCATGGGATACGATCCCAATGGCAACCCGATGTATGTGCAGATGGTTCCCCAGATGATGGGTTATGATGCGTATGGAAATCCCATGTATACAATGATGCCGATGCAGTCCTATGGAATGCCGCAGATGCAGGGCATGGCGGCGCCGCAGGGTATGATGCAGCAGCAGATGCCGCAGGGTATGGCACAGCCCCCGATGCAGGGTGTGATGCCGCAGCAGGGTATGCCGCAGATGGCAGCATCTCCGGTGCAGCCCGCTCCGGCTCCGCAGCAGGCAGCCCCCATACCGGCACCGGCGCCCGTCCCGGCACAGGAAACCCAAGTACGCAGTACATCCTATTATTCAGAAATGCCGATCAGTGCTGAAGCACTGATGAACGAAGACGAAAACGCAGAGCCTCCGGCACCGCCGCCGGCGATGCCCAATGAGGAGGAACTGCTCGATCAGATTTTCAGTGATCGTCCGAAGCAGCATTCTGTGGGCGGCAAGTCCGTTGCCAGTGCCCAGACCTTCTCCATCAGTCTCTCTGCAAATGAGATTACAAGACTCAATGATGATGAGCCTGCTCCGGCAGCACCGGAACAGCCCAAGCCAGAGAAGCCGAAAAAGGTTGAGAAGCCTGAGAAGCCTGTAAAGACGGAGAAGAAGCCGGCTGCAAAGCCTGAGAAGAAGCCGATTAAGGTGATTTCTCCTGATGAGTTCTTCGACGATAAGCCACGCAGAAACCAGAAGATGGTGGGTGTTCGTGTCGTAGAAGAGCTGGATGATGATGAAATGCAGGAGCAGCTCGATTCCATGAAGTACGGCAAGAAAAAGTCCCGCCGTTCCATGGAGGCAGCAGATAAGGCAATGGACACAGAAGCTGCACTGGAAAATCCTGCTGTAGAAGCAGCAGCCCAGGCAATCCTTGATGAAGAATCTGCACTCGGTGCGATGGATCAGATGCAGCAGCGCTTCAAGGAAATACAGGAACAAGCTGCCGCTAAAAAAGCGGAGGCAGCCAACTCCGCTGCACAGGAGCCGGAAACGGCTGCTGATGCAGAAGCATAAGGAAAGGAAGTAAACAAAGATGGCAAATACAACAAATTCAGCAAAAGAAGCTGCAATGAAAAAGGTTAAGGGCGCTGGCAGCCTTGTCGGCGAATTCAAGGCATTTATCTCCCGCGGCAATGTACTGGATATGGCAGTCGGTGTCATCATCGGCGGCGCATTCACTGCAATTGTGAATTCCCTTGTTGCGGATATTTTCACACCTGTGATCGGTATGATTCTTGTTGGTGTGAATTTCCAGAATCTTGGTGTGACAATTCCGTGGGGCAATCAGCCGTACATTAACTTCGGCAGCTTCATTCAGAATATCATTACCTTCCTTCTGACGGCACTTTGCTTGTTCATCATCATTAAGGCAATCAATTCCTTCAAGCGTAAGGAAGAGGTAAAGCCTGCAGAGCCGCCGAAGCCGACTATGGATCAGCAGCTTCTGACTGAAATCCGTGATCTTCTTCGTGCACAGCAGGGACTTCCGCCTGTAGAAGAGAAGCAGGAATAATTCGGTTACATAGCAACAATAAGTTAAAGACTGCATGAAAGCTTCCATGCAGTCTTTTTTTGTTGTATATTCTGAAAGCTTTTTCAGCGGCTTTGTGCAAGTTGCTGAAAATAAAAGGCGATTCGTTGATTGAAATGCCGTATTTCTGAAAAAACATTGACATATCGGCAACAAAGTGCTACAATGATAATAGGGGGAATGACACTTTGTGAAGGAGGCATGATGATGATGACAAAACAGAAACATAGATTATTTGCGGTCGTGATTGCTTGTTGCATGATCATGATGCAGTGCCTGCTTCTGCCGGCAAGGTTATTTGCTGATGCACAGCCTGATTTCTCCGTTCTTGGTTCGATTGGCGATTTCACAGAAGAGGAAACACAGACCATCGCACAGAGGATTTATGAGGGGCTGGAGAGTCATTCAAGTACCATTTCTTTGCGCGGCGGAAGTATGCCAAGCATTCCGGCGGACGAGGCAGAAGCACTTGGTTCGATTTATCGAAGCGTAATTGCAGGATGGGATGCCGGCATTCTGACACTGAAAAATCAGATGACCTATCAGATGCAATCGGATGGTATTATTGCAATTGTCCCCACCTATCTTGTGGAAGAAGATATTTATGATGAAACCTATGCGGATCTGATGCTGCAGCTGGATGCGGCTGTTTCTGGTGTGCAGGCCGACTGGTCGGATGCAGAAAAGGTATTGTATCTGCATGAATGGATGGCACAGCGTTTTGATTATGACTCCACAACCTATGAGACGGATTATGAGAATTCCATCCGTCACACTGCATATGGTGCGCTGCTGCGCGGTTCTGCGGTTTGCGAAGGATATACCTGGCTGTATGGACTATTACTGCGCCGTGTGGGCGTAGAATCTCTGATGGTGTCAAGCGTGAACCTGAACCATGCCTGGAATATTGTACAG
>JAZQAA010000018.1:0-3611 GCA_045544975.1 Oscillospiraceae bacterium
CATCAGCTGTTCCAGTGCCTCTCTTCTGATGATCTGTAAAATGGGCGCATCGGGATTGCGCAGCCTGTCTTCTAAAAGTGCGGTTACTGCTGCAAGATAATTCGGATTGTGTGTTTTAGGATACGGACTTTTCTTTCTCCAGAGAATTTCTTCAGGCAGATAATCCTTCATCGCTTCGCGGAGCAGACCCTTTTCATATCCGTTATGCTCCTTGTATTCCCAGGGAACATTGTACAGGTATCCCGCAAGACGATAGTCACAGAATGGAACTCGTACTTCAAGGGACTGGTACATACTCATATGATCCTTTCTGGCAAGCAGTGTCTGCATGAACCAGTCAAGATTCAGACGCATCATTTCCTTCATGCGGCGTTCGGAAGCAGGTTCGCCTTGCAGAATTGCTGTTCTTGCAAGTGTGGCAGCATATTCACGATCCACATCGCCTCGCTGCTTGAGCATTTCTGCAATTTCCGGCTTTGCAAACTGAAGCCGGTATGCTGTGCTCTGTGACCAGGGAAATCCATACGCGGCACGAATTTCCGGATCCCTGTACCATGGATAGCCGCCGAACAATTCATCCGCACATTCTCCGGAAAGTGCCACCGTGACATGATCCCGAATGGTACCGCAGAACAGCAGGAGAGAGGCGTCCACATCCGCCATACCCGGAAGATCCCGTGCCTCCACCGCAGTGTACAGCGCGCTGGCAAGCTCCGGTGTGTCAAGAACAGTCCAGTGGTGTACAGACTGCAGCATTTCCTGCATTCTGCGGATATAATCCGGATCGCTGTTAGGCTGAAATTTGCTTTTCTGGAAGTATCTCGCATTGTCCTTGTAATCCACGGAGAAGGTGTGGAGCTGTCTGCCCTGTTTGGCGAATTCTTTTGCTGCGACGGAGGAAATAATACTGGAGTCAAGTCCTCCGGACAGAAATGTTCCAACAGGCACATCGGATATCAGCTGTCTTTGAATTGCATCCGTCAGCAGTGTGCGAACCTGCTCGACGGTCTGTTGGAAATTGTCAGTATGCTCCTTGGCTTCCAATGCCCAGTATTGATGAATCTGCATTCCGGTTTCATCAAAATACGCATACTGTGCCGGCTGCAGCTCGCGCATTCCTCTGAAAACACCGCAGCCCGGCGTTCTGCCGGGACCGAACATCAGTAGCTGACTGATACCCTCCAGATCCATTTCATGCGGAATGTCAGGATGGGCAAGAATTGCCTTCATTTCTGATGCAAATAATAGACCATGCTCTGTTCTAAAGTAGAATAATGGCTTTACACCGATCCGATCCCTTGCAAGAAACAGTCGTTTTTTCTGATGCTCCCATACCGCAAATGCAAAGATTCCATTGCATTTTTGCAAGCATTCCGGTCCATAAGCAATATAGGATTTGAGAAGAACCTCTGTATCCGAATGCGTATCAAAATGATAGCCCATTTTCATGAGTGCTGTCCGGATTTCCGATGTATTGTAGAGCTCGCCGTTATAGACGATTGTATATGTTTCCCCCTCGAAATGATATTGCATGGGCTGCCTGCCGTGCTCTGGATCAATGACGGAGAGCCTTGTGTGCAGGAGAACTGCGTTGGATTCCAATACCATCCCTTTCTGATCGGGACCCCGTCTGTGAAGTGTATCCTGCATTCTCTCAAAAATATGCTTCTCACATTTTGTGAGATCTGTCCTGAAATCAATGATACCAGCAATTCCGCACATGATCATCGCTCCTCTAACTGCATGATGGTTTTCCATTTCTGAATGAAATGGAAAAAGTGAATGGCTTTCCCTGCAGTATATGCGCCCATGATGAAAGGCGTGACAGCAATGTATTAGTTGAAAGATAGTGAAACACAGAAATTTAATATAAATCTGGTAGATTATGACTTGACATAATCCGTATAATTGTGTACAATAAAAGTATAGTTGTGTCTGGAAACAGTTTTGGGGTTATGGATTTTTCAAAGAAGGGTAAAAGATAGATGTCATTGCGACTTTTGGGATTTTTGGGAGACTTGAACAACAAGAGGAGATTACTATGCTGGATTTTCGAATTCATACCTTTTTGATGCTCTGTGAAACAAAGAGCTACACAAACACAGCAAAAATGCTGCATATCACACAACCATCCGTTACACAGCACATTAAATATCTGCAGAATCGTTTTCAGTGCAAACTGTTCACCTATGAAGGCAAGACCCTTCGTCTGACACCGGAAGGGGAGTACCTTCGCCGTCATGCAGAGGAGATGACTGCACGCAGTTGCAAAATCATTGAGGATTTACAGCTTCTTGGAAGAAAGAACAGAACACTTCGTTTTGGTTGCACAAAGTCCTTTGGTGAAGCTAAGATTCCGCAGATTGTTACCAATATGATGCAGCAGAACACCAGGCTTTCGCTGTCACTCCAGGTCGAGAATACAGCGGATCTTCAGGCTTTGCTGGAAGCCGGCAAGTTAGATTTTATTCTTGCAGACTGTGCATTTATGAAGAGCCACTTTGCATCCTATGATATTGGTGAGGAAAACTTCAGCGGTTGGGCTTCGTCTCAATTTGCAGATGCATTTGGTACTGGCAGTATTGATCGTCTGCTGCGTGAGCGCCTGCTGCTTCGTGAGGATGGTGCGGACAGCCGTGCAATTCTGGAACAGCATCTGAATGACAGCAAATGTGAACTCAGCGAATTTTATACGATGATGTGCTGTAATACACCGGCATCCATCCGTGAATTGACCGCTTCAGGCATGGGAATCAGCTTTGATTATGCCTGCAGTATGAAGGAAGCAGTGAAGCAGAATCAAGTGAAGAAACTCAATCTGACTGATTTCCCAGAGGAACGCCAGATCGCATTCATGTACCTGAAGGACAGCCTTTTCGCAGAATCCTATCTGCCGTTTTTTGAAGCTTTCAAAGAACAGTGGAATGCAGAAAAAGAGTGAGAAGCAGGCGGCTTAGGATTTAAGACTGTTTTAAGGGTTGGATGATATAGTATGATTGGAGTCATATAAGACTTCGAAATTTACAAAAATGGGAAGGACAGATTAGACATGAAGAGAAAAGTAAGCAAGCTTGCAGCATTTGTGACTGCTGCAGCAATGGCAGCTTCTGTCAGTGTAACAGCACTGATGGGTTCTGCTGCAACCTACAAGTATGGCGATGTAGATCTTAATGGCTCCGTGAACATCATTGATGTAATTACACTTTGTCAGGCAACAATGGGTGTAACGGACCTTACAGAGACTCAGGCAATTGTGGCTGATTGTGACGGTACAGATGGAATTGGTTCCGGTGATGTTCAGCAGATCATGCGTTCTCTTGTAAAGCTTGTTGAGCTTGATGGAGAAGTTGAGATTGAAGAACCTACTGACGCACCTGAGGAAACAACTGAAGAACCTGTTACTGAAGAAACAGAAGTTGATCCGACAGAAGAAACCTGGGAGGAAACTACAGCAGAGCCGACCGAAAATACTTCTGATGAAACCACAGAGGAGCCTACCGAGGAAACTACAGTAGAACCTACTGAGGAAACTACAGAAGAAACTACTGAGGAGACTACAGTAGAACCGACTGAGGAAACCACAGAAGAAACTACCGAGGAAACTACAGTAG
>JAZQAA010000019.1:0-7488 GCA_045544975.1 Oscillospiraceae bacterium
CCTTCTTTCCAATCAGGAATCGCAGAAATCGATTGACAAGGAAATTACGAACAATGCCCTCGTACTTCTACTTTGCCTTCTGATCCAGAATATCCATTTTACAGAGCGTGTTCTCCATGTTCCCCATTATGAAAAGCTTTCACAGCTGAGAAAAGACATTTATCTTCATCCGGAGGAAAGCTGGTATATTCAGGATATTTGTGATCAGCTTTGTATCAGCCGTCCGTATTTTCATAAGATCTACCAAATGGCATTTGGTATTTCCTGTACGCAGGATGTCATCGAGAGCCGCATTTCGAAAGCGAAAACAATGCTTGAAAACTCCAGTGCACCAATTTCCCAAGTGGCACAGGAAAGCGGATTTGAATCCGATGTGTATTTCATGCGGCAGTTCAAACGCCACACTGGAATGACGCCTACAGCTTACCGCCGCATCTTCCAGCAGTCGCAGCCCAATGACAGTTCTTATGAATGATAATTTTAGATATAGTAAATAGCGCGTTTATGCGCTGAAGGAGCAATTAAAACAATGAAAACCCCGCGATTTCTTTCCGGTCTTTCGAGATCGACAATTATTACCATTATTGCCTGTGCTTGCTTTCTTGCAATGGCTGGAATGATTCTGTTATTTTTTATGATGTTCCCCATTGATCTTCAGCAGAATTCCATGCAGTTTTCTGCAGAAGAAACCACAACAGCCAGCGAAACTTCCACAGAACCGGTTCGGGAGGAGACGGTGCAGTCCGAAGGAGATCCGGAGCTATCCACCTGGGAAGCCACCATTGATGGAGAGACCAAACCGATTCATGAGCATTTTGGTGATAGCCGCCCCGATGATGAACCTTCGGATGAAACTGAAACCCAGCAGACTGATGTGCCGGAGGAAACCATGAGTGTTGAGATGACAAGTGAATCCATAACGGATGTGGTCGATCCGTTACAGTCCACTGTCTTTTCAGAGTCTCAGGAGCTTTCATCCGATGTAGGACAGTCCACACAGACAACCTATACGGAGACTGTTCCGATTGAAACATTGCCGCCGCCGACACAGCCAGTGGTGAATCCGGACCCTACGGATCCGCCGATTGCAGAGCCTACAGCGGGAGATGAATAATCTGTTTTGCAGGGAATTTCTGTTTTCTTGTGCAACAGCTATTGACAAGTGTTCATAATCTGAGTATAATAGAAGTAATAATAATGTTCTTCGGGGTATGTGTAATTCATAACCGACGGTGATGGCAGTTTTCTGCATAAGTCCGTGAGCCTTGAATGGGTTGATTCGGTGGGAATCCGAAACCGACGGTAGAGTCCGGATGGGAGAAGAATGATCGATAGCGCAGTACCCCGAAGTGCATCTTCGGGGTATTTTTTATGAAAGGAAGGCGATCTCAATGACGGATGAAGAATATATGCGGCGTGCAGTCATTCTTGCCAAAAGGGGAGAGGGACGAGTGAATCCCAATCCTCTTGTCGGTGCTGTCATTGTCAAGAATAATCGAATCATCGGCGAGGGCTTCCATGAATGCTATGGTCAGCCCCATGCTGAGCGCAATGCTCTCCAGAACTGCAAGGAGGATCCCACTGGCGCTACCATGTATGTAACACTGGAGCCATGCTGCCATCATGGAAAAAATCCTCCCTGTACAGAAGCTGTGATTGCAAGCGGTATCAAAAGAGTGTTTGTTGGATCGGACGATCCCAATCCTCTTGTAGCCGGCAAGGGAATTGCCCAGCTGGAAGCTGCCGGAATTGAAGTAATCCGTCATTTCCTCAAAAGTGAATGCGACGCAATCAATCCAATCTTCTTTCACTATATCCGAACAAGGATGCCCTATTGTATCCTGAAAACAGCAATGACCGCTGACGGAAAGACAGCCACAAAGGCTGGCCTTTCACAGTGGATCACAAACGAAGCGTCCCGCCGTCATGTGCACGAAACGAGGAACCGTGTTGCAGCAATCATGGTAGGAATCGGTACTGTTTTGGCTGACGACCCGATGCTCAATTGCCGGATTCCGTATGGAAAAAATCCTGTGCGGTTTGTCTGTGATACCAATCTGCAGATTCCGCTTGACTGTAAATTGGTTTTGAGTGCCAAGGAGATTCCCACCTATGTGGCAGCGTGCCGTGTTGATCGGAGAAAAATACAGAAGCTTGAGGAATTTGGCGTCCATGTGCTCCAGCTCCCATCACTCGATGGCCATGTGGATCTGAGAGCGTTGATCCGAGTGATCGGGGATATGGAGCTTGACAGCATCCTGCTTGAGGGCGGCAGCGCATTGCATGAGGCTGCTCTTCGAAGCGGTATTGTACAGCATTTGCAGATCTACATTGCGCCGAAGATTTTTGGCGGTATATCTGCAAAACCAGGGGTCGGTGGTCTTGGTGTGGATACACCGGATGAAGCTTATCGTCTCAGCAGTCCGAGTATCCGGCGTTTCGGGGACGACATCCTTCTGGAATATGATATGGAGGCAAGCAAATGTTTACAGGAATCATAGAGGAAGTCGGCAGCATCCGCGAAATTCGACGAGGATCACAATCCTGTGTATTGACAGTGTGTGCAAAAAAGGTACTGGAAGATGTGCACATCGGTGACAGCATCGCCGTGAACGGTACTTGTCTCACGGTCTGCAGCTTTGATGGTGTTTCATTTTGCGCTGATGTTATGCCCGAAACCATGCAGCGAACCAATCTTGGAAAGCTGCTGCCTGGAAGTGCAGTGAATCTGGAACGCGCCATGCCTGCAAACGGCAGATTCGGCGGACATATTGTTTCCGGACATATTGACGGAACCGGCGTTCTCAGCGCATTCAGAAAGGATGACAATGCTGTCTGGGTAACTGTCGCAGCACCTCCCCATGTGCTGCATTATATCGTTGAGAAGGGTTCCATTGCCATTGATGGCATCAGTCTGACTGTGGCAAGGGTAACGGAGAAGGATTTTGCAGTTTCCGTCATCCCCCATACAGCTGCTGAAACCACACTGCTTCATAAGAAAATCGGGGATCTTCTGAACCTGGAATGCGATATTATTGGAAAATATGTAGAAAAGCTCTGCGGCGTCGGACGGAAGAACAGCGGTATTACCGCTGAATTCCTCGCACAGCATGGCTTTATATAAGAACAAAGGAGTATGAGAATGAAATTTTCTACCATACCGGAAGCACTGGAGGCACTCCGTCAGGGCAAGCTGATTCTTGTGACGGATGATCCCGATCGTGAAAACGAAGGCGATCTGATCTGTGCTGCACAGTTTGCTACTACAGAGAATGTCAATTTCATGGCAAGCTACGCCAAGGGATTGATCTGTATGCCGATGGACAGCAGCTACATTCAAAAGCTTGGACTGCGTCAGATGGTAACCAACAATACGGATAACCACTGCACAGCGTTTACAGAATCCATTGATCATGTACAGACGACCACTGGTATTTCCGCTGAAGAACGCGGTTTTACAGCAAGAATGTGTGTAACAAAGGAGGCGGTTCCCTCTGATTTCCGCCGTCCCGGACATATGTTCCCTCTGGAAGCGAAGCCGGGCGGAGTGCTTGAACGCAATGGTCATACGGAAGCAACTGTGGATCTGATGCGGCTTGCCGGACTTGAACCGTGCGGTCTTTGCTGTGAGATCATGGCGGATGATGGTACAATGATGCGCCTTTCCCAGCTGACGGAATTTGCGCAGGAGCATGACCTTGTGTTTGTAACAATCAAGGATCTGCAAAAATACCGCCGGATGAATGATACCTTCATCGAGCGCGTTTCCGATGCACATTTACCCACGAAATACGGTGAATTCCAGATCTATGGTTACTGCAACCGTATTACAGGCAGAGAGCATATTGCTCTTGTAATGGGGGATGTGGCAAATGGGGAGCCTGTTCTGTGCAGAGTGCATTCTGAATGCCTGACAGGCGATGTATTCGGCTCCTGCCGCTGTGACTGCGGAGAGCAGCTTGATGCTGCAATGAAGCGTATTGCCAAGGAGGGCAGGGGAATTCTCCTCTATCTTCGTCAGGAGGGAAGAGGAATCGGTCTTCTGAACAAGATCAGAGCATACGATCTGCAGGAACATGGGCGTGATACCGTGGAAGCCAATGTGGAGCTTGGCTTTGCGCCCGATCTTCGGGATTACAGCGAAGGTGCCCAGATTCTCAAGGATCTCGGAGCCGTCACGCTCCGGATTATGACAAACAATCCGGAAAAGATTACGGATCTTTCTGAATATGGCATTACCATTGCATCAAGAGAATCCATTGAAATTCGTCCGAAGGCAGAGAATCTTTTCTATCTTCGTACCAAGCAGGAAAAGATGGGGCATATGCTCGATGTCGATAAAGAATCATTTTGAAAGGAATTGATAATATGAAAACATTAGAAGGAATTTACTGCGGTCAGGGACTCAAAATTGCCATTGTCGCATCTCGTTTCAATGAATTTATTACCTCCAAGCTCATTGGCGGTGCACAGGATTGTCTGGTTCGCCATGGCGTATCCGATGATGATATTACCCTTGCATGGGTTCCGGGTGCGTATGAAATCCCTCTGGCTGCAAAGAAGCTTGCAAAGAGCGGCAATTATGATGCTGTTATCTGTGTTGGCGCAGTCATCAGAGGATCTACTTCCCATTATGATTATGTATGCGCGGAGGTTTCCAAGGGCATTGCTTCTGTTTCTCTCGAAACGGAGGTTCCTGTTCTGTTCGGCGTTCTGACAACGGATACCATCGAGCAGGCAATTGAAAGAGCTGGTACGAAGGCTGGCAATAAGGGCTATGACTGCGCGATGTCCGCACTGGAGCTTGTGCATCTCTTCAAGCAGGTATAAAATGCCGAAGAAAATCATGTTTTTTGACATCGACGGAACACTCATGGAGGATGGACCTGCACATTTTGTTCCGGAGAGTACGAAAAAGGCACTGCAGCTTGCAAGAAAGGCAGGCCATCTTCTCTATGTGAATACCGGTCGTCCTGTTGTCAATGTGGATGAGGATGTGCGTGTTCTTGGATTTGACGGCTATATTTGCGGCTGCGGTACCTACATTGAATGCGAAGGGGAAGAGCTGTTCTATCAGACGGTTCCCATGGAAATCTGCAAAAAAATGGTGGAGCTTGTGCGCGCCTGTAATGCAGCACCGCTCTATGAACACCGAGATGGATTCTTCTTTGATCCGAAAACGCGGGAGCTTCCGTTCATTCTGGAAATCCGTGACACCTTCCGTATGCAGGAAAAGAATGTATTCCGCAGCACGGAGGACGCTGATTTCTGCTTTGATAAATTCGTGATTGCCTATGATGAGCAGTCGGATCTGGATAAATTCAAAGAGGGGATTGCTCCCTATTTTGCTTTTGTTGACAGAGGATGGGGATTTGCTGAAATGCACCCCCTCGACTGTTCAAAGGGCCTTGGAATGGAGTTTGTACTTCGCCACTATGGTCTGTTAAAGCAGGATGCCTACGCCATCGGTGACAGTCTCAATGACCTCCCGATGTTTCGGGCGGCAGGTACATCCATCGCAATGGGCAATGGTGAAAAGCTGATTCCCTATGCCGACTATGTGACTGCTGATCTGATGCAGGATGGTATTTATCAGGCAATGAAACACTTTGGTTTTTTTGAATAAGTAACGAATCCTCACGCAGCAAACTATAAACCGAACAGGCAGATACTTCAAGAGAGGTATCTGCCTATTTTCAATTATTGGCGGCTTGCGTGATGTAAGGAAAGAGCATTCGGGGAACTGCGCTATCGTCCTGTAGAATTGTTGGCAAGTTCATGGAGAAAATTCAAGCCGTGGCGGTTCTGTTTTATTATTGGAAAGCGTATTGAAAAAAGGGTGGTGGTGTGATATAATTATGATAATTACGAAACTTTAGTTTGGAGGTCTTACAATGAACAAGCTCACAGTTAAACGGGGCGAACTCACCGCTGAAGAATTCATCTCCCTCTGGGAATCCGTCTGGGACGGCGCACCGTCACTCGAACAGACAAAACTGGCTCTGGAACACACTCTGTTCCGTGTTTCCGTCTACGATGGGAAGAAAGTGGTTGCAATGGCAAGAATGATCGGCGACATGGGGCTCTGTTATTACATCAAAGATGTGATTGTAAGACCAGAATACCAGAAGCAGGGCATCGGCAGGATCCTGATTGAGGAACTTATGCAATTTGTTAGAGAAAACGGTGTCAGCGGTACGGAGATTTTTGTGGAGCTTTGTGCGATGCCGGATAAGATGCCGTTTTATGAGAAATTTGGTTTTTCTGCGAATGAGGCACAGCGGCTCAGAAGGATGTGTAGGGTGGATTAATATAACACCCAGAAAGGAACAAGCTTATGAAAATACTGATTATCCGTCATGGGGATCCTGATTATTCCATTGACTCTTTGACAGAAAAGGGACATAGAGAAGCAGGCATGCTTGCCGAGCGCATTGCGCCCATGGATATTGCCGCTTACTATGTTTCACCCCTTGGCAGGGCACAGAAAACAGCTGAATACACACTGAATAAGTGCGGCCGTACTGCCGAGGTACATACCTGGATGCGAGAGTTTGACTGCAATATTCTCTCTGCCGAAACCGGAGAACGCCGCATCCCGTGGGATATGCTGCCTGCGGACTGGACGATGGTTCCGGAGTATTATGATAAGGATCAATGGTACAATGTTCCAATTATGGCAGAAGCGGATATGAAGCGTGGCATTGCAGAAGTGCAGAATGGAGTGGACGAACTGCTTGCAAAGCATGGCTATGTCCGTGAGGGCAATTATTACCGGGCAGTCCGCCCGAATGAGGATACAATCGCTTTGTTCTGCCATTTCGGTGTAGAGTGCGTGATGCTTGGACATCTGCTTGGTATCTCTCCAATGGTGCTGTGGCATGGATTCATGGCAGCTCCTACATCCGTTACAACTATCTGTACCGAGGAACGCCGTGAAGGTATTGCGAGTTTTCGGGTAAGTGCGTTCGGGGATATCTCGCATCTGTATGCACAGAACGAACCTCCTGCATTTGCAGGAAGATTCTGTGAGATGTTCAGCAATATGGAGCAGAGACATGATTAAATTGCAGAAGGGAGCCTGAAGAATGTTCCAGAATAAAATTGCCGTCGTCACCGGCGGCGCAAATGGCATCGGTAAGTGCATTGCCGAAGAATTCCGCAAAAATGGTGCTGTGGTTTGCGTTATTGATAAAGCGGAGGGTGACCACTTTGTCGGTGATATTGCGGACAAATCCGTACTTGAAGCCTTTGCGGAGAATGTAATTCAGCAGCACGGTCATGTGGATTATCTTATTCATAACGCTCTGCCGCTGATGAAAGGCCTGAATGAGTGTACCTACGAGGAGTTCCAGTATGCGCTTTCTGTTGGAGTAACTGCACCATTCTATCTTACAAAGCTGTTTCAGCCGTATTTTGCGGTGGGAGCGTCCATCATCAATATTTCATCATCAAGGGACAGAATGAGTCAGCCGCAGACTGAAAGCT
>JAZQAA010000020.1:0-2543 GCA_045544975.1 Oscillospiraceae bacterium
GGCTGGGATGAGCTTTTATCCAACAGTTGGAATGTCACTCCAAGCGATGTTGAAATCATCTGCGCAAGATCCGATGCTGATTATACGGGTCTGATCTACGGCGATCTGATCTACTCCATTGCAGATGACGATACCATTTCCATTACAGGCTGCACGGATACAGCAACGGAGCTTACAGTGCCGGAAACGATCGACGGAATGACTGTGGATACCATTGCATCCTATGCGTTTGCCGACAAGACCAATCTTGTCAGCGTCACTCTGCCTGCGTATCTGGAAGTCATGGAAGAAGGTATCTTCTGCGGCTGTACAAACCTCGTCAGCATTGCTATGCCGGAGAGTGTGGGCAGCTTCTCCTGTTATTATCAGTTTGACAACTGTGAATCCCTTGAGTCCCTTGCCATTCCGGAGGGTGTGGTAACACTGACCTATGGTTTTGAAAACTGTACATCCCTGAAGTCTCTTTCCCTTCCGAAATCACTGATGGCTCTCACTTCCTTCTCCTACGGCATGGGCAGACTGCATTCCTCTGTATTCTATGATTGCACCGCATTGGAAGAAGTCACAGTGCATCCGGAAAATACCTATGTCACAGTGCAGGACGGCGCACTCTTCAACTTTGAGTCTTTCGAGTCCAGCGGCACAATGTGTCTGATTACCTATTTTGACAATGAGGCAACCTCTTATACTGTACCGGATGGCGTACAGCTCATCGTCCATGGTGCATTTCTGAAGCAGGAAAACCTTGAAAGCATCACGCTGAACGAGGACACAAAGCTGGAGATCGGCGACTATGCATTCGATGGTTGCTCTTCTCTGCAATCCCTGCATATTCCTTCAAATGTTTATGCAATCGGCAGTTATAGTTTCCAGAGCACACCCTCTTTAACAGAAATCACAGTGGATGAAGCAAACGAAGAATATCACAGCGTTGACGGTGTGCTTTATTGCAGCGGTGATGAAGATCCATTTGAAGGTTTGCCGTACAATAACCTGATCTGCTATCCTGCTGGTAAGGAAGGCACAAGCTTCACCGTGCCCGCTGATGTCACCAGTATTGCAAGCTGTGCGTTCCACAGCAATCAGAATCTCGAAGAAGTGATCATCGGTGAAAATATTACATACATTCCCAGTTACTGCTTCTCCAAAAGTGTTTCTCTTCAGACAGTCTCCCTTCCCTCCGCGATCACAAGCATCGACACAAGCGCATTCTGGGGATGTCCGATTACGGCTATTGATTTGCCGGATTCTCTGACATATATTGGGAATGCCGCATTTGCCAACTGTAAATCTCTCGAATCCATCGCAATTCCTGCAGGTGTCACTTCCATCGGTGATTGGGCATTTGAAGCAACACCTTCTTTGACTGCAATTGATGTGGAAGCAGAAAATACAGTATACAAGAGCGTTGACGGTGTACTGTTCAATGCGGATATGACGATGCTGATTGTCTATCCTGCAGCAAAGGAAGGCGACACCTATACTGTTCCGGAAACGGTAACATCTGTTTATGCCAGTGCCTTCCACAGCGGCAATAAGATTAAGGAAGTCATCCTTCCAGAGGGTCTGCAGATAATTGATAACTACACTTTCTCAAAGTGCGTTTCCCTTGAGCGCATTACTATTCCTTCTACAGTGACAACAATCGGAACGAGCGCGTTCCATACCTGCACAAGCCTCACAAGCATTGTCATTCCGGAGTCGGTCACAAGTATCGGAGACTATGCATTCAAGAACTGTACAGGACTTGTGAAGATGGAGATGCCTGTCAGTGATATCACAATCTCCGACAATGCATTTGAAGGCAGCACAATTCTCACCATGTACGGCACCTATGACACAGCTGCACACATTTATGCACAGGCGCACGACATTCCGTTCATTGATCCAAGTACACTCGTTGTATCCCTCGGCAACATCAACGGTGACGCCACCATCGACGCGACCGACGCATCCGCGCTTCTGATCGCTGCCGCGAATGCCGGTTCCGGTGCGGATTCCGGTCTGACGGCCGAGCAGGAGGCTGCTGCCGACCTCAACGGCGACGGTACCTTTGATGCAAGCGATGCGTCCCTGATCCTGATGTATGCCGCATATACCGGATCCGGCGGAACCCTCACGATTGAAGAGTACCTCGCACAAATGTAATCACATACGCTTGTAAAATTCATTAACACCAGCACGGACGGAGGCATTCTCCTGTCCGTGCTGACTTTTTGTAAGCCTATGCAAACCGCCCTCTTGACAATTGATAGAAAATCGGATATAATATATCATGAGGAACTTTATAGCGAATAAACGCCGACAAGTTTCTTAACCAAAATCGGCAGAGAACTGCCGGAATTCAAGGAGGAAAAAACCAATGGCACTGACAAATAATCAGAATGTCCTCAAGTGGGTTGAAGAGATGGTAGCTCTCTGCAAGCCGGACAAGGTTGTATGGATCGATGGTTCCAAGGAGCAGCTCGATGCTCTGACCAAGGAAGTAACTTCTCTTCCGGATGGCGATCCCAATAAAATGTATGTACTCAATCAGGATAAGC
>JAZQAA010000021.1:0-2993 GCA_045544975.1 Oscillospiraceae bacterium
ATATTTTGTAAATGCTGTCATATTTGCATCCTCCCGCACTTTCATATTGACAAAATGATTTCTGTCGGATATAATAATTATACACCGATCCGTGCCCGATTGCAAGCACGGATTGTTCGGAAAAACTGGCAATTTGTTCGATGGAGGCGAGCCTGTGAATACCATCCGCGAAAGCTGTTATCATCGCATCAATCTCATCCATATTCCCTCCGAAACGGCAAAGGAACTCTATTTCTATGTTCAATGGACGGGACACTTTGTCTGCCGCCCGGATTTTTTCATCAGCCGGCAGAATTTTGACAGCTATCTGCTTTTATATACCGAGAGCGGCTCCGGCCGTCTGCTTTATGAGGGGCGGGAATATACACTGAATCCGGACAGCCTCATCCTGCTCGACTGTAAAAGGCCTCACGAATATTTCCCGCTGACGGACAGATGGAACTTTCGCTACATCCATTTTCACGGACCGATGGCCGGGGATTATTACCGGCATATCACCGGGCTTTACAGCGGCTGTGCGGCAGAAGGTATGAAGATGCTTTCCGATGTTTTCTCGCAGGTACTGGAATGTGTGCAGCGCGCCGACGATCCGGCTGCACTCTCCGGTCAGATCTACGGGATTCTGATTGCCATGATCCGCGCTGCCCACCGCTCGGCTCTCGACCAGACCGACAGCCGAATACGGGAAGCACTGACTTACATCACCGCCCATTATTCGGAGGAGCTGGATGTCAGCACTCTCGCATCGGCCGTCCATCTCAGCCGGTGTCATTTTTCCGTCGAATTCAAAAAGCAGACCGGCTATTCTCCTTACTGCTATCTGCTGAATTACCGGCTCTCGGCCGCCCGACGCCTTCTCTATACCACCGACCAGAGTGTCGAGCATATCGCCGCCCTCTGCGGCTTCTCGGATCCGACCACCTTCATCCGCGCCTTTCGGCGGGAAACCGGGCTTACCCCCGCCGCCTGCCGAGCCGCTTCTGCCACAAAACCAATAAGGGGCTGTCCTGAAAACCCCACACAGGCAAAAATAAAAAAGGCATGACGAAAAAGCCTGCTTTGCAGGCGGTCATGCGACTGGGACATTATCAAGAAAGCGAAACAGAAAATCCTAACTTCTCAAGGGATTGGATGTTTCGCTTTTTGATTTTCTCAGCATAAATGGTATTAAAATAATCTGAACCTAAATCAACGAAACGTTCTTTGTTTAGAATAATATGGTAAATTGCAAGAGCCATGCTATGAGCTATAGCAACAATGGAACGTTTACCGCCACGACGTGCGGATAATTTACAATATTTTGCATAGAAATAGCTGTCTTTGTGCCGAATCGCCGAATGGGCACATTCAACCAGTGTGGATTTCAAATGAAGATTACCCTTTCGGATGCGTGAGCTCATTTTCTTGCCGGCACTTTCATTGCATCCCGGCACAAGTCCCGCCCATGATGCAAAGTGATCTGCATTTCGGAACTGTTTCATCTCAATTCCTGTTTCTGCAATGATCCTTTCTGCACTTCTCCTGCCAATTCCCGGAATCTCATCGATCAGTTCGATATATTCATTCATGGATTCCGTTTTTTTTTAATATCTGCATCCATTTCTTCGATGCTCTTCGTGAGAAAATCTATATGCTCCATTTGGAGCTTAAGCATCTGCATTTGGTGAAACCGAATGCTTCCTTTCAACGCTTTTTTCAGTTCGGGAATTTTATGTATAAGTTTCCCCTCAGCGAGTTCGCTCAATGATTCTACATCAGTTGTTCCATTTATGATTGCGCGAAGCATCGCCATTGATGATTTGCAGGATATGTCCGATACTACGCTTGCCAGTTTGATATTTGCTCCTTCCAGTACTGCCTGTATCCTATTCAATTCTCTTGCACGTTCGTTGACGATTTCATTTCGATAGCGTACCATTTCACGTAATTCACGTTGTTCTCGATTTGGCACATAGCTTGATTTGACTAATCCGTGGCGTACAAGATCAGCTATCCATTCTGCATCTTTCACATCTGTCTTGCGTCCCGGCACCGCTTTAATATGCTGAGCATTGACTACGATCGTTTCGATACCCTCGCTTTCCAAAATATTATACACAGGCTTCCAGTATACTCCTGTGCTTTCCATTGCTACCGCTTGGCAGTCTGTTTCCTTAATCCATCTGCTCAGTTCTATAATATCGTCTGTCATGGTTCCGAATTCTCGGATTTCTTTTTTCCTTGCGCCCACAAAAATACACACCATGAGCATATTTTTGTGTACGTCTATCCCACAGCATCGCTCGTACATTACTTCCATGTTCTTTCCCTCCGCAAGTATTATTTACAAGCCGATGGGCTCCTTTCTGCGTTGTTGGCTGTCCTGCGTGCTCACCTTACGGCGGCAACATTATGGGGTACACTAAAGGAGCCTTGATCAGTCTGTTGCACGGATTCGTTCATACCAATCCCTTTACGACCTTCTCCGCTCCTTTATTGTATCATATTTACTTCAATTTGTACAGCTTGTTTTCATTCTTGGGGTGATTCTTCACCCTCATGTGTGTCTGTTGCATTTAGATGCAACAGCCCCCAGTAAATACATCTTGGAACCCATTGAGGGTTCCATTTTTGTGTGCTTTGCACACCAAAACCGATGTATTCGGGCGCTTACGCGCCCTGCGCTGCTGCAAGTTTTCAACTTGCAACAGCGCCTTTGCCTGCATTACCGGGATTCCAGAAGCCGGAGCGCATACGGAGGCAGGGTGAAGCCGGAGCCGTCCATTTCGCATTCTTCCCATTCGTGTTCACCGTCAACGGCATGGGCTGTCCACGTTCCGCCGCAGGAAAGGCTGATAGTGACCGGCTTCCCGCTTGTATTGGCAAGCAGAATCGCGCGTGCCTTTCCGTCCGATGCTGCGGCGCTATATACCCCCGGAGCTTCGGTTCGGCTTTCGGCCTCATATCCCATCCGATACAGCCGTCCCCAGGCAAGAAAGGCATAATACGCCTTG
>JAZQAA010000022.1:0-2533 GCA_045544975.1 Oscillospiraceae bacterium
GTTATAATAGGAACATAAATTACAGAAAGGGGAATTATTTCCTAATGAAGATGAAAATGGTAAAAAAGGGAATTGCAGTACTGCTTGCATTTGCAACAGTGACGGCAGCAGTTCCGGCTTCCTACGCGCAGGAAAGCCTGAACATGAACAGTGTGAGCAGCAAGGTTTCTTCCGCAAGCAACAGCAGTGTTGTGGTCACCGCGCAGGGTGGCTATGGTGAAGGCGCCTACGCAGAATGGTCTGCAGTGACGGACGCAACTGGTTACAATGTCTACTGTGATGGGAAGCAGATTGACACACAGCTTGTTCGTCAGTACGCATCCTGCTTCCGTGCAGATGCTGTGGGCATCACAGCGGGCAGTCACACACTGAAGATTGTTCCTGTCATTGGCGGCAGTGAGGATTCTTCCAAGGCAGCGGAAGTGAGTGTAACAGCAGAAGCGCACGACAGATCCGGCTATGCCTTTGCAAATGGGAAGAATCTTGGTGCATATAATGAGGATGGCACCTTAAAGTCCGGTGCAGCTGTTGTGTATGTGACTGAGGATACAAAGGACACGGTTTCCCTGTCCATTGGCGGTACAACCTATACAGGTATTCAGAATATTATTACAGGTTTGAAAAAAGAAGATTATACAGATCCTGTCTGCTTCCGTTTCATCGGCAATATCACTGATCCGACAACAATGGAGAAGGGTGATCTGCTGCTTGATGCTGTATATAATGTGACAGTAGAAGGTATCGGCGAGGATGCTACTTGCAATGGTTTTGGTATCCGAATCAAGAATTCCTCCGGTGTTGAAGTAAGAAATATCGGTTTCATGAACTGTAACAGTGACGAAGGCGATAACTGTGGTCTGCAGCAGGGCAATACCTATTGCTGGGTGCATCACTGTGATTTCTTCTATGGCGATGCCGGCACGGATGCTGACCAGGTAAAGGGTGATGGTGCACTGGATACCAAGAAGTCCCAGTATATCACACATTCCTACAATCACTTCTGGGACAGCGGAAAGTGCAACCTGCAGGGTGCAAATTCCAGCGATACCTCCAATTACATCACATACCACCACAACTGGTATGACCACTCCGATTCCCGTCATCCGAGAATTCGTGTGGCGACAGTTCATGTTTACAATAACTACTACGATGGCAATTCCAAGTATGGTATTGGTTCTACAACCGATTCCGATGTATTTGTAGAGAATAACTACTTCAGAAACTGCTACAAGCCGATGATCATTTCTACACAGGGAAGTGATACCGAGGGTACCCTCTCCGACGAAGTGGGCGGTATGATTAAGGCGTATGGCAATATTATTGAAGGTGCAGGTTCCTATATTCCGTACAGCCAGAATAGTTCCGATTTCGACTGCTATGATGCATCCTCCAGAAATGAGCAGGTTCCGTCTTCTGTTGCAGCTGTTAACGGCGGTGCAACCTATAACAATTTTGATACTGCAAGTGATATGTACAGCTACAGTGTCGATGCTGCTGAGGATGTTCCTGCAATTGTAGAGGCAAAGGCAGGCCGTGTAGGCGGCGGTGATTTCCAGTGGGATTTCGATGACAGTACAGAGGATACCAATTCTGAAGTAATTACAGAACTGAAGGCTGCGCTTGTAGCGTATGATGATTCCATCGTTGCGATTGGCAGCGGCTTCACGGATGAAACAGAGACTCCCGATCCGACGGATGATCCTGCAACAGAGCCTACGACGGAAGAGGTAACGGATACTCCTGTGGATCCGACAGAAGAGGATACGGAGGATGAAGGTGGTAATACTCCTGTTGTTCCGGATATTCCGGATGATGCCACCATCATTTATGCTTCCCCGAACGGCACAGGCGATGGTACAACCATCAGCAATCCGACCGATGTTCTTTCTGCCATTGCTGCAGTTCCGGCTGGCGGCGTTATTTACCTGCTTGAGGGGACTTACGCTTTCTCGGAAATGATTGTCATTGATCAGAACAACAGCGGTACTGCGGATGCATACAAGACAATCTCTGCATATCCCGGTGCTGAAGTTGTATGGGATTTCTCCGGTCAGGGTGAAGCAAATTCTTCCCTGAGAGGTGTTACTCTGGATGGTTCCTACTGGCATTGGTACGGCTTTGAGATTACAAAGGCTGCCGATAACGGCATGCTGCTGTCCGGTAATAACAACATCATCGAAATGATGGTATTCAATGACAATCAGGACTCCGGTCTTCAGATTTCCAGATACAGAACCGATGCAGCAACTGTAGCAGATTGGCCTTCCAATAACCTTGTGCTCAACTGCACATCCTTCAATAACTGCGATAATGCAACTATGGAGAATGCGGACGGCTTTGCTGCAAAGCTGACCTGCGGCGAAGGCAATGTCTTTGATGGCTGTATGGCTTACAACAACTCCGACGACGGCTGGGATCTCTATGCAAAGGAAGAAACAGGCCCGATCGGTGTCGTTACAATTCGCAACTGCGTTGCATTCCGCAATGGCTTTACAACTCTTGGTGAGGGCTATGGTGACTGCGACGGCAACGG
>JAZQAA010000023.1:0-2669 GCA_045544975.1 Oscillospiraceae bacterium
ATTCAAATTTCTTTTCTTTTGCGGTATGATAAAAACAGAAGAAATCTAACCTGTAAGGAGGGTTATCTATGAAACGAACATTTTCTGCAATTCTGACAACCGCACTTGCCCTGCAGACATGCACATTCTTCCCCCTGCAGAGCCATGCAGCAAATGCGACCTATGAATTTGAAAACGGCAGTATTTCCGATATTGGTGACAATGCAACAGAAGCTGTATCCCTCACAGGTGCATCCGGCGGCAGAGCCGTGCATCTGACGGACGGCGGCGATTCTGTGACACTGGATGTCAATGCAGCATCGACAGGGAATTATACCCTGACCATCCGCTATTCCCAGCCTTATGACGAAGCTGGCAAGTACCAGAATGTTCTGGTCAACGGCGAAAACATTGGACAGCTGTTCTGTGCCTATACCGGAGAAGCTGCTTTTTCCACCGCTGATATTGCAGCCAATCTGAAAGAGGGGAACAATATTGTGACGCTCGAAGGCTCATGGGGCTGGACGTACCTGGATTCCCTGACTGTATCAGAGGGAAAGTCCTATGGCAGCATCGGAAACGGCACACTTTCCAATCCGGATGCCTCTGCTGAAGCAAGATCCCTGTACAGCTTTCTGTGCGATACCTATGGGAATTATGTCATCTCCGGTCAGCAGGAATCTACATGGATGGGCAGTGTGGACTATGAAATGAACATCATTCAGAACGCAAGCGGAAAGCTTCCCGTTCTGCGTGGACTTGACTATATGGGCGATGATTTCTCCGGTGTCAACCAGCGTGCAAGGGATTGGTACGCCAAAGGCGGCATTGTGGAGATCTGCTGGCACTGCGGCAGTGATTTTTCCGGCAGTCATACCGAATCGCTCGAAACCGATCTCAACTGGGACAGGGCACTCACTCCCGGCACCAACGAATACAATGCCCTGATTTCCGGCATGGACAAGGCAGCAACGGCACTGCAGGAGCTGGAGGATGCCGGTATTCCTGTACTCTGGAGACCGTTCCATGAATTTGACGGTCAGTGGTTCTGGTGGGGCAAGGGCGGTGCTGAGAATTTCAAAAAGCTCTGGCAGATCATGTACAACCGATATACCAACGACTGGGGACTGGATAATCTGATCTGGGTGCTGGGCTACAGCGGTGAAACCAAGGATGGCTGGTATCCTGGAGATGAATATGTGGATATTGTGGGGGCGGACACCTATGTGGATCACACCAATTCCCTGCTCTCGATGTACCAGAACACCGCAGGCATTGCGAATAAGCCCGTCTGCCTGCATGAAAACGGTCCGATCCCTGATCCGGACAAGATGAAATCGGACGGTGCAAAATGGCTCTGGTTCATGACATGGCATACCTCCTTTGTGGACAGTCATGCCATCAATACAGCGGACTATCTGAATCACGTCTATAACAGTGACTATGTGCTGACACTTGACGAAATTCCGGATATTTACCATTACAGCAGTGAATCTGACGGCGATGAACCCGAAATACGGAAAGGGGATGTCAATCTGGACGGCTCTGTGAATGTTACAGATGCGGTACTGCTGCAGAAATATCTTCTGAATCGTGAAACACTCACACAGCCGCAGTACACCAATGCAGATATGGAGGAGGACGGCAGTGTGAATGGATTTGATCTGGCAATTCTGAAACGCACGCTGCTTTCGGAAAACACGGCATCCGCCATCACGCCGACCGAGTACATGAACAATATGAGAAGTACGGTAACAGGGACACTCCCTGCCGGTGCGGATACGGTGACAAATGGCGTGGATTACGGCACGATGCTGACCTGCAGCTACTATTCCGCCACAAGAGAGCGAATGACTCCGGTCAATGTGCTGCTTCCGGCAGGCTACAACGAGAATGAAGAGTATCCCGTTCTGTACATGCTGCACGGCTATTGGGATAATGAAACCACACTGTCCAGCTCAGAAATGGGCTTGCAGACGATTTTAGGCAATCTCACAGCAAAGGGCGAAGCGGAAAAGATGATCGTGGTATTCCCATACATCTACACCAGCAAAACGATGGAGTACTGCACGGCGATGGATCTGGAAAATTCCCTGAACTATGACAATTTCATCAACGATCTGACCGCCGATCTCATCCCCTACATCGAGAGCAGTTTTTCCGCTGCAACAGGAAGGGAAAACCGTGCCATCAGCGGATTTTCGATGGGCGGAAGGGAATCCCTGTTCATCGGTATCACACGCTCTGACCTGTTCGGTTATGTGGGGGCGGTTGCCCCTGCACCGGGTCTGACACCGGGATGGGATCCCTCCATGCACCCCGGACAGCTTTCTGAAAGTGAGCTTGTATTTGACAGGGCAAAGGGCGAACCGTGGCTTGTGCTTTTAAGCGGAGCAGTGAACGACTACGTTGTGGGAACACAGCCGGAGCAGTATCACAATCTGTTCAATCAGAATGGAGTGGATCACATCTGGAATTCCCTGCCGGACGGAGGACATGACGGCACCAGCATCCGCCCGCATTTCTACAATTTTGCACGTTGTATTTTCAAGGCAAGCTGAATCAGAATATGCTGCATCGGTATTCCGGTGCAGCTTTTTTGTTTAGCACAAAATGTTATTTTTTTGGGGTGTATATACATTGTATCACGGCGAAAAAACTGCTACAATAAAGATGGCATGACGGACGTT
>JAZQAA010000024.1:0-2571 GCA_045544975.1 Oscillospiraceae bacterium
CTCACCCTCTACAGTAATACCACCGGTGTTGATGTTTGCAAAATCGGTATAGGTACTGCTTTCCTTCAAAGTAATACCTACTTTGGGAGGCGCAGGCTGATTATTGAATTTCACCCACAGACATTCCAGAAGCTCCAAAGCTTTTTCATCATCGAGTATGCCGTTGTCTACGTCTTTCTGATAATATGTATTCAGATGCTGATCCAAACGTCCCGGACTGTATGCATCCCATGGATTCAATTCCGTTGTTACACAGAGATGGACAAACCAATACATCTGAATTGCCTGCCAGAATGTCTGCGGTCTGTGTGCAGGAACTATAGAACAGTTTTCTGCAATCTGCAAAAGTTCTACTTTTCTCTGAGGATCAGCACATTTTTCTGCCTCTTTCCTTGCAAATGCCTCATAACGTTTACCAAGAGTCATGATAGCATCACAGCAGATGCTCATTGCATTCAGCTGTTCTTTTTTCGATACTGCTTCCGGATCGTGGTGAAAGTCCAAAGCAGCCATCACTTCCCTAATTTCGCTCTGATAATCAAGGAAACCTTTACGAAACAGGTTTTCAGATCCTACTGTATGACCGGGGCCTCGTTGTTCCATGAATTCGGTGAAGATGCCGCTTTCGTAGCATTCTTTCCACTGAGGAGTCATTTCCTTCAGAATTTTGCTGCGAATGGAGCGTTTCTCCCAGAACGGAATGATTTTGGTTTTCTGCAGCTCCATATCCTGCTCTGTAACCTTAAAGGAAATAAGCTCTCTGTCGTTCATGATCTGCATATCTTCAAGGGTATGGCAGCAAAGTTCTGGGAAGGTTGGCGCAGCCTGCGGACCATCTCCTTTTTCTCCCACAATGAGTTCCCCTTCGTTGATGCACAGCTTCTTGTTTTCCATGTAATGGAGCAAACTCAAAGCTCTCAATTCCGGTACGGAAACCGCACCCTCATATTTGACGTAAGCATCTGTTTCCAGATCAGCTCGTTCCAGACTGAGCCGTGGTTGTGTGCTGATGCTTTGCAGTCTCAGCTTCTGAATTCGCTCGTTCATTCCACGCTGTTCCATTTGCTATCCTCCTATCCGAACCGGAGCAAGTCCGGCTTTATCCCACAGCTGTTTCCATTGTTCCATTTCTTCACTGCTTGGCGGCGAAAAAAGCTCCGTTTGCCAACCAAGCCGTTCCCATTTGTCTGAACCTGCCCGATGATACGGCAGCAGATTGATTTTGCTCAATCTCAGATTCTCTTTGGCAAAAGCAATCATCCGCTCCATCTCTTCCGCATTGCCGTTGACCTCCGGAATGAGCGGAATGCGCAGATTGATTTTCGCTCCTGACTGGCTCAATTCCTTCAAATTCTTCAGAATCCGTTGGTTACTTCTCCCGGTATATTGCTTATGCAGATCTTCGCTGAATGCTTTCATGTCATAGAGGAACGTATCCACGTAGGGAAGGATCTGCTCAAAGCGTTCATAGTCACAGTCGCCGCAGGTATCAATATTCACTGAGATCCCTTCTTTTTTCAGTGCTTTCAGCAAGTCAAGCAAAAACGACAGATCCTGAACCATGACCTCACCGCCGGATAAGGTCACACCGCCCTCGGATTCCTCGTAAAAATTTCGATCTCGCAGAAGTTGACGAAGCAGATCTTTTACGGTCATTTCTTCTCCGGAGATCTGCCTTGCTCCATAAATGCAAGCTGCCTCGCAGCCAAAACTGCAGTCACCTTTTCCGCATAGCTCCGTATCGATCTTCAGCGAACCCTCCTGCAACATCAATGCCTGCTTGTTGCAGTGAGAAAGGCAGCTTCCGCAGTTCAGGCATCTTTCCCTGTCATAGAGTACCTGTCGATGAAATTGTTGGCTTTCCGGGTTGTGGCACCAGGCACAACGAAGCGGACAGCCTTTGAAAAACACTGTTGTACGAATTCCTTCACCGTCGTGAATGGAATATCTTTGAACATTAATAATCTGTGGCATCACGCTTCCTCCCCGTTATAATATTCACTATCGTAAATATTTATCTCTGTAAAATCATAATATCAAATTATTTCGTTCATGTCAATGAATTTCAAGCATCAATAAGTGCATTATTTTCATTTTTATGAAGATTCTCCATACAATAGAAGCCTGCCAATGACTGGCAGGCTTCTATTGTATTAGTGAGGATCAATTAGAGAAAATTAATCTGTTATTTTGCAGCAATGTAAGCTTCGATTTCTGCTTTGGTGTAGCCATCAGGATTGGTTTCCCAGTTTTTCATTTTCTCGTTGCAGCCGCCGTACATTGCATTCATCTTGGAATGAATATTGATCTTGGTCAGGCACAGAGATTTACCATAGTTATTTGGCATGACGATTGCATTGTCCAGAAGGAACGCTTCAGCTTTTGCAAACGCTTCGTAACGTGCATCCATATCATCGTTGATTGCATCCGCTGCGCGAACCATTTCATTGTACTGTTCATACAGAGTCAGCAGTTCTTTGGTTGCTTCGGTTTCTTCAACACTGTTAATGTTTGCGTAGTCGGTGCCGTAAACAGCGTTATCGACGCCCTTCATTTCCTGACCGAGGTAGT
>JAZQAA010000025.1:0-3835 GCA_045544975.1 Oscillospiraceae bacterium
GGATTAACCTGATCTGTTAGGAGGTTAAGATCATGACACAGATTTTCAATGCAAAGACAGTAGAAGAAGCAAAGGCGCTTGCAGCAAGAACCTTTGGTGCAGCACAGGAAGACATTACCTTCGAGATTCTGGAAGAACCGAAGAAGGGTCTGTTCGGTTTCATGAAGGGCGAGGCTCGCGTTCGTGCAACCTATCTTTCCGTGAAGATTGAAGAAGAAGCACCCGCACCTGCTCCCGTGGAGACCGTGATTGAAGAGACAGCTGCTCCCGAAGAAATCAGCTTTGAGGAGGAGTCCGCCCCTGTACAGGCAGAGGTGACCGATCTGACAGAGGAGCCTGCCGCAGCAGCAGAAGCATCTGCTGCTGAGGAAGTACCCGTTTCCGAGCCGGAGGAGAAGGAAGAAAAGAACACTGTTCCTTCCGATGAGGATATGATCACAGGTGAGCCTTCCGAGGCTGCACTGCAGAAGATTGAGAGAGCAAAGACCTATCTTTCCGGCATTCTCGAGAAGATGGGCGTTGAAGCAGAGCTGCAGGTCAAGGCAGGCGCAGAGAGCGCTATGATGGATATCGTCACCGCAAACAGCGGCGCAGTCATCGGCAAGCGCGGTGAGACGCTTGACGCTCTGCAGTACCTCGTATTCATGATTGCCAACCGCGGCGACAAGGAATACTACCGCATCATTCTGAACAGTGCGGATTACCGTGAGCGCCGCCGCAAGACCCTTGAGGAGCTTGCAGCAAAGATTGCACGCAATGTACTGCGCAGCGGCAGACAGACTGCTCTGGAGCCGATGAATCCCTATGAGAGAAGAATCATTCATTCCGCTATCGCAGAAATCGAAGGCGTGAATTCCAGAAGTGTTGGTGAGGAGCCGTACCGTAAGGTTGTGATTTCCTCCAACAGCCGTCCGAACCGCCGTCGCCGCAGCAATGACAACCGCAGCGAGAAGGGCGAGAGAAATAACCGCGGCCGCCGCAATGACAACAGACAGCGCCGCAATCCGGACGCACCGCCGACCCGCATCAGCATGGATTCCATGAAGACTTCCTTCGAGAAGGATTACAAGCGTCCCCGTCCCGAGGATGATCTGAATGCAGGTCTCTACGGCAAAATCGAATTTTAAGCGCTGAAGCCGCACTTCTGAGCTGGCTTCATCTTCACGATATTTAAATTAAAGCTTAGGTCCAGCCTTTTTAAAGGCTGGTAGGATTCCAAAGGGCAAAGCCCTTTGGTCGCTCAGCACTGCTGAACGAAATATAGAACGAACGAGGTGGCTGGACGGGAGTTCAGCCATCTTTTTTTGGAGGCAATATGAGTACAATTGCAGCAATTGCAACTCCCCACGGTACGGGCGGCGTTGCCGTGATCCGTATTTCCGGTGAAGGGGCAATACCGCGTGCGGAGGAAATCTTCCGTCCGATCCGCGACAAATCCCCCCTCTCGATGGAGGGATATACCTGCGCCTACGGACAGATTCTGCGCGGAAATGAAATTCTTGACGACTGTGTCCTGACTGTATTCCGTGCACCGCACAGCTATACGGGCGAGGATGTGGTGGAAATTTCCTGCCACGGCGGAAGATTTCTCACAGAGAAGATTCTCCGTACGGTTCTGTGCGACAGCGTCCAGCTTGCGCAGCCGGGCGAATTTACGAAAAGAGCCTTTCTCAATGGTAAGCTTTCCCTGACACAGGCGGAGGCCGTTGCTGATCTGATTTCTGCCTCCGGAGAGAACGCGCTTCGATGCGCGAGAAGTCTCCGCGACGGCGCAACCTTCCGCAAAATTAAGGCGTTTCAGAGCGAAATTCTCGACATTCTCTCCGAGCTTGCCGTATGGGCGGATTATCCTGACGAGGACATCCCCTCCGTGGATGGAGCCATCCTTGAAGAACGCCTTTCCTCGCTCTCTGCGCGCATGGATGCGCTCTTGTCGACCTATGATTACGGCAGAATTCTGCGCGAGGGACTGCACACGGTCATCGCCGGAAAACCGAATGTCGGCAAATCCACGCTCTTTAATGTCCTGAGCGGCTTTGAGCGGAGCATTGTCACCGATATTGCCGGCACGACGCGCGATGTTGTCGAAGAACAGATTCGCATTGGCAGCTACCTGCTGCGCCTTTCGGATACTGCAGGCGTTCGCGAAACCGACGAGCAGATTGAAAAAATCGGCGTGGAACGGAGCCTTTCCTACCTGCGTGATGCCGACCTCGTGCTCGCTGTGTTCGATCTGAGCCGACCCCTCGAAGCGGATGATCAGCGCATTCTCGATGCGCTCCCCATGGAGCGGACAATTGCTGTCTGCAATAAGTCGGATCTTGGAAAATTATGGACACTGCAGAAGAACACATTCTGTGATATTGTCGAAATATCGGCAAAACAGCTTGATGGTATGGAACAGCTTGAAGCGGCTGTAGAGAAATTTGTCAGCCGCCGTGCAACCCCTGCAGAGGATGGCATGATCGCTTCCGAACGCCAGCGCGCCTGCCTTCTTGACGCCATCACGGCTGTCCATGAAGCCCACGAAGCGCTGCAGCTCGGCTTTGCTTACGATGCTGTGACCGTCAGCCTGGATGCTGCCGCTGATTCGCTCCTGCAGCTGACCGGTGAGCGGGTTACGAATGCCGTTGTCGATACTGTTTTTTCCCGATTCTGCGTCGGAAAATGAATTTCAATTTAGGAGCTTCATATGAATTACGAAATGGGAACCTATGATATCATCGTTGTCGGAGCCGGTCATGCCGGTGTCGAAGCTGCGCTTGCAGGAGCGAGACTCGGCTGCAGGACGCTCCTTCTGACGATTTCCCTCGATCAGATTGCCAATATGCCCTGTAATCCGTCCATCGGAGGCACAGCGAAGGGACATCTTGTCCGCGAAATTGACGCGCTCGGCGGAGAAATGGGCAAGGCGGCGGATGCCTGCTTCATCCAGAGCAGAATGCTCAACCGCGGCAAGGGACCAGCCGTCCATAGCCTTCGTGTGCAGGCGGATCGTGTCCGCTACCATGAATATATGAAAAGGGTCTGTGAGTCACAAGAAAATTTGTTCGTCAAACAGGGCGAAGCAGCGGAGATTATTGTCGAAAACAGCGAAATTCAGGGAATTGTCACTCGTCTTGGAGCCGTCTATCATGCAAAAAAAGTGATCATCGCGACAGGAACCTACCTTAAAGGAAAAATTCACATCGGTGAAGTTTCCTTCGAGAGCGGACCCGATGCGGCTCTGCCAAGCAATGCGCTATCACAAAGTCTTGCAAAATATCTGCCGCTGCGTCGTTTTAAAACAGGAACGCCTTGCCGTGTGCATCGCCGCAGTATTGATTTTGACCGGCTGGAGAAACAGGACGGAGATCCCGAAATTACGGCGTTTTCCTTCGAAAATGACGGTTCACAGATGGAAAATCAGGTCAGCTGCTTTATCAGCTACACGAATGCCGACACGCATCGCGTGATTCTGGATAACCTCCATCGTTCCCCCCTCTATTCCGGAAAAATTGAGGGCGTCGGTCCTCGTTACTGTCCTTCCATCGAGGACAAAATTGTCCGCTTTGCGGATAAGCCGCGCCATCAGCTTTTTGTAGAGCCAATGGGTCTTTCCACCGATGAATTCTACCTGCAGGGAATGTCCTCCTCCCTTCCTGAGGATGTACAGAAGGCGTTTCTGAGAACAATCCCAGGACTTGAAAATGTTGAAATTCTGCGGCCTGCCTATGCAATTGAGTATGACTGCGTTGACCCGACAGCACTGCATCCTACCCTGGAAGCCAAGGCCGTGAAGGGCCTCTACGGTGCCGGACAGTTTAACGGAAGCTCCGGCTATGAGGAGGCTGCT
>JAZQAA010000026.1:0-6502 GCA_045544975.1 Oscillospiraceae bacterium
CCGTGCTGCCGGAATCCTCCGTGGTTTCTGTTGCAGGCTCATCCGGTTCATCCGAAGGCTCTGCTGTGGTATCCTCCACTGTTTCGACCGGCTTCGGCTCTGAAGAACCGCCTGCATCGAGATTACTGCCCTCGGAAGCTGCATAGCTTGCATAATACTCGGATACAGAAATACCCGTGCCGTTCACGCCGAGCGGGCGTTCGTGGTCAAGGCTGATGTACTTGCCGCTGTCGTTTGTCTGCCAGAGGGATTCCTCCATCAGACCATACTTTTCCGTATCCCACTCAATCGTGGAACCAGTTGCCGGACTAAAGCCAAAGGCTGTCCACAGACCGCCGGTATCACCGGAGTTGGTATTCAGACACCAGAAGGTGTGGTTGATATGGTTATCGATCATGTAGTCACGCAGGAGCTCCATCCACTTCTGGTTATCGCCGTCATCCATATGACCGCCCCACTCACCGATGAACAGGGGCGCAATGTCCTCTGCTTCGATGTATGCCCAAGTGTCATACCAGTAGTCTGCCAGAAGGGATTCTGTCGTGAAATCGCCGTTAAACCATGTCTGCGGCCATACGGAAGGACCGTAGTCATGGGGGGAATACACAATCTGGCTGGTTCCGTTATCCGGAACAACGGGATACTCGCGAACACCTCTGAGCTGACCGCCCCACCAGCCGGGATAGTACGGAGGATTGCTCTCGGAGTCGGGCTGTCCCCAGGTAAAGCTGTCGCTTCTGAGATACTGCTCTACACCCTCGACAAAGATCAGGGCATTGGGATTGACCTCGTAGATGGCATTTGCACACTGTGTTGCGGCATAGCGCCAGTTATTCTCATCCGTAGAGTCGTCCCACTTTGCAGCAGCAGCGCCCTCCTGACCCTTACCGTGCGGCTCGTTCTTGAGGTCATAAGCAATGATCGTATCATCGTTGCTGTACTTGTCCGCAATCCAAACAAGGCTGTCCATCCACATTTCTGTCGTAACCTGCACACCGTCCGCAGTAATCGCCATGGTATCGGCACTGCCGGCAGCAGAATTGTAATACCAGAGATTATAGTTATGACCGGAATTGTGCGCTGTAGGGCTGTGCACATCGAGAATCACCTTCAGACCATAGGTCTTGCACTTTGCCATAATCGCATCAAAAATCTGCATACTGTCCTTCAGAGAACCATCCTCATTGCAGAACGCCTCATTAATGGTGTACGCCGGATCATTATTCGCCTGTACGCTGGAAACCGGATTCGGCGTGCCGTTCATCCAGGAACAGAGCAGTTCTGTGGAAATCGGCACACGGATCACATTGATACCATGATCGGCAATGGAGGACAGAGCGTCATCCACATCCACACTCCACAGGTAGTGCAGGCAGTTTTCGCCGCAGTTAAATCCGAACCAGTTCGCTCCGGTCAGCCATACCTCGTTGCCGTCCTTGTCGTACAAACGGCTACCGACTGCATGGAGCCAGTCGTCGTTGCAGTCATCCACAGCAGCAACCGTGCCGAAGCCCGATACTGCCATACTGCAGCCCAAGGCAAGCGCCATCGTGCCTGCCAATATCTTTTGAATTCGTTTCATATTGGTACCTCCTCATTTTTATTGCTATGGAGCACTGCTGCTTTACGGCGGAGAGCGCAAGCTTCACAGTGCATTTCCACTGATCGTACAAATATACACTTTTATTGTACCGCATTTTGTAGCATTTGTCAATATCCGTTGTCATCTTTTTTCAGAATTCCCTCCCTACATAAGCGATTATGTCGTGCAAGCAGCATTCCTGTCATCAGAAGCAGGCACCAGACCGCCGGTGTATAGGTTCCACCCGCCTTCACGGGCTCCGCAATTGTCAATGATGCCGGCGCAATTCCTGGACACAAGTCCAGCAGGAAACTGCAGAGTCCAAAGGAAACAGCGGCAAGAACTACCCTGACAGCCAGAAAACTTCCCCAGTACAGATTACCCTCACAGATGGCAGCAACCTGACAATGCACGCAGATACCGCCAAAGGATAAGAGTGCCGCCGCCATGGGAAGGCTGCCCCCTGCTGCAAGAAATGCCGGCAGGGTGCTGATTTCCAAAGTGCAGGAAGCCCATGATTTCCACATCACTTCCGGAAACGGCAGTGCCGGAAGCCTCCCCTCTGCCAGAAGCATTTCCGCTGCACTGCGTACAACTGCCATTGCAGCTGCAAAAAACAGAATCATTGCACTGATTTTCACCATTGCTCCTGCGCCGTTCATGACAGAATCCGTCAAGCACTGCGCATTCAAGCGAAGGGCAGTCCGATTCATCCTGCTAAGCGGCTGTCTCCGAAGCAGCAGCAATCCATAAACGAGATTTGGGAGCAGAATCGAGGCAAGCAGCATCCATCCGACGGTGGACGATATGCCACCGCAGGAACAAACTGTGCCAAGGGCAAATGCCGGCCCGCTGCAAAGACATACACAAAGAAGGGACGCCTCCTGTTCTTTGGTGATCCTGCCGTTTTCACATAGCTGATGAAGCAGCTGCGCACCGACAGGGTATCCTCCGATCTGTGAGAATAACAACACTGTTACAAGCACTGCATCCACATGAATTCTCCTGCAAACCGGAGCCAGAATGCCTGCCATGCGTTCAAGAATTCCGCTCTTTACGCAGAGCGCTGCAAGAATGGAAAAACAATAGAGCGAAGGAATCACAATCCGGACACAGCGTTCACCAGCGTGCAGTACGGCTGCAGAGACTTCCCTCCAGAAAAACAGTACACCCGCCATCAGCGCAAACAGGAATACTGCCGTTATTCGTTGTTTCATGGACATCACCTGCTGTATCCTATGCACTGCATCGCCAGGCTATGCGCATATCCGGGCAGGGATTATCATATGATGGAGCAGATATTGCAAACGAGGTGATGGGATGGCTAAGCGGTGGAACAGAGTTGTGAACGGATGGCTGTATCTGGAGACCAGTCTGCACCTGCTCGGAAACGAGGAACTCCGAATTGAAAACTGCATACGGATTCTGGAATACAACGATGTACTTGTCCGGGTACAGACGCGCGATATGACCATTGAAATCTGGGGAAACAGGCTGCGCGTTTATGACTATAATGATGCAAGCGTCATCATCAAAGGAAGCATCTCTTCCCTTTCCCTCACAGAAAAGCGGGGTACACGATGAAATTGCAGGATCTGACAGAAGTCCGCGCAGAAGGCAGGCAGCTATATCCCTTCATCAACGCTGTACGCCGGAGTGAAATGATCTGCCTTGCACAGTACTGCCGGGGAGAGGAATTCCGCTGTAAAATCCGTTCTGCAGATCGGAAGGAATTTGAAGCCCTTGCAGAAAGCTATCACCTCACAATCCATGCTGCTCCCTGCCCCTCGCTCTCTCGCAAGCTGCATCGTTTTCAGCGAAGAATCGGCATTTCCATAGGCGCAATTTTGTGCGGAATACTGGTATTTGTCTGCTCAAATCTGGTTGCAGTGATTGAACTGCAGGACATAGGAACTGTCTCAGAGCAGCTGATTCTGCAGATTCTGGAAGAAGAGGGTGTGCAGGAAGGCGTATGGATACCTGGCATTGACTTTTCCCACTGTGAGCGGCGGATTCGCATGACTGTGCCGGGGGTTGCATGGGTAGGAATACGCCGCACGGGAAACCGCCTTGTTGTGGAAATCAGCGAATCCACACCCAAACCCGAGATGCTGTACTCGCGGCAGGCGTGCAATGTCGTTGCACGTTATGACGCACAGATTACGGATGTCCGTGTTTACAGCGGTCACCTGACACGCCTGATCGGCGATGGCGTTGCACAGGGCGAGCTGCTTGTAAGCGGCGTCTTTGAAGATGAAAAGGGGCACATCACCTATCATCATGCGATGGCGTCCATTACAGGAATTTACACACAGGAAATCGAACTGACGGAATACTTTACAGTCACACAGCGCGTTCTCACAGGAAGGCAGCAGCAGAAGCGTTATCTGCAGCTTTTTGGAATGCGGATACCGCTGCAATTCGGAAGCACCAGCTTTTCAGACTATCTTGCCTGTGAAAGCAGTACGCCCTACTCCTTTCTATCACGGGATCTACCGGTTTCGCTTGTCCGCGAAAGCTTCCTTGAACGCGAAACACAGACCATTACCCGCTCTGAAGAGGAAACACAGCTTGCGCTGAATGCTGCGATCGTGCGTTATGAGAAGAATTTCCTCTCCGATGTGACCATCCTTGATCGGCAGATTGAAACAACCTGCACAGAGGAAGGGATAACCTGCCATCTGATCTATACTGTGGAAGGCGAAATCGGAATGCAGTCCGATTTGTTTGTACCATAAAAAAGCTGCTGACGGAAACCCGCCAGCAACATTTTTTAGCATTGTAAAATTCGCCAATTACTCAACCGGCAGAGTTACGAGCTTAACGAGGGACTGTGCAATGTACATTGTATCGGAAGGCTCAACCTTACCGTTTACATCTACATCGGCATTGATAGCACCCTGCTCTGTCAGCTCAGCAGTACCCATGAAGGACTGGGACAGGTGAATAACATCCATAATGTTAACTGTGTCGTCAACATTGGCATCACCGTACAGTACATCTGTGGGCTCATCTTCCTGCTCACCTACCAGCGGGCCTTCATCTTCCAGGAAGGAAGCGAGCCATACTACAGGAGAGTTCCAGTTGATGGTGATTTCGTTTACAGACCAAGCGTCGCACTGGTCATAGTAGCAGAGCATCGGAGCGAGCTCGCCGAGCTTGTAACCAGCACCCTGGATCATCGGGTCGTTCATGTTGGAGTTCGGACCACCGGACAGACAGCCACTCGGAGCGTACGGCCAGTCGTTCTTCATCTGATGGCACCAGAATCTGTGGTGAGGATTCTCAGTTGTGTTTGTACCGTAACCAGTGATGTAAGAGTTCTCCATCGGGTTTCTACCGAGGATGTAGTCAAATGCTTCAACAACACCGTTGATGTACTTCACATTCTTATCAGATACATCGTATGCAACAGCAAGAATCATTGCGTTGTTTACTACCATGGAGTTGGAGCCCCACTCATAACCATTCTCGAGCTCGATGGTCTGGTCAGTGTAGGTATCACCAGTGATGGTGGTAACAGTTGCATCATATGTCATACCACGGTAAGGAGTACCAAAACCGGACGCATCCTGTACTTCCAGATAGAAGTCAGCAGCCTTCATGATGGAATCCTCAACCTTAGTAGCTTCAGCATCTGTCAGCAGAGTATCACGATACAGGGACAGAGAAATTGTACCCAGGGATGCGAGAGTACCCCATGTGAAGGATGTGCAGGAGCCCTTGTTCTCACCGCCGACCAGAGAAGTTACTACTTCGAATGCCTCAGGATATGCCTTAACATCGTCATAGTATGCAGTATCTCCAGTTGCAATGTAGAGCTCGCAAGCTGCCCAGTAGAACTCATCGTCTACATTGGTATCACCGTAGGGGCCGCCGCCCTTGTTCTGATCCAGAGGTGCAAACATATCATCCTGCTCCCAGTTACCAGTAACCTCAGCATAGATATCGTTGTACTTGCCCTCATATGTGGTCTTAGCAACAGAATATGCCTTTTCAGCAGCTGCAAGGTACTCAGAAGCCTTAGTAGAATCATAATCCTTGAGCAGTCTTGCCAGCTGTGCCCAAGCTGCTGCTGCATTCAGAGTAGCTGCATAGGTAGCAGGCTTAACAATACGAGTCGGGAAGTTGGTAGCCATAGCCTTCTCGTCAGCCTCATCTTCTGCAGACGGATAGGGCATTACACCAAGAGCAGTCCACTTATAGTCATGCATCTTGTGGTATACCATACCATCGGATCTCTGCATCTTCAGGAAGAAGTCAGCTTCCCACATCAGCTCATCGAGCATATCAGGTGTGCCGTTGCCAGCCTCAGGAACGAGTACTGTGCCGGAACCATCAGCCCACTTTGTAGAAGCGATATCGCCTTCAACAGCGTCACGCTCATAGATGTTAGCCAGTGTCCACATGGAAACACCGCCGTTAACAACATACTTACCGTAGTCACCAGCGTCATACCAACCGCCTGTGCAGTCGATAGAGGTGCTGTACATACCAGCCGGATCCTCAGTGTAGATGAATACCCACTCGTCAGAAACCAGTGCAGTATCCTTCGGGTGACCAGCATCACGAGCCAGATCGGACTTGCTTGCGTTCTGGCCGGAGTTTGCAATGTAAGCTTCCTCAATTGCAACACCGGAACGGTTCAGGTAGAAGTAGTTTACAGAATCCTTTACCAGGGAACCGAGAATATCATCACCAATAGCGAAAGGTGTGGTCTGCTTGCCATCACACTCAACATAGTAGCCCTCACCAGGAGTTGTCAGGTCAGAGAAATCGCAGAGCTGGTAGTATTCCCATGCGCCCTCGTCATAACCATAACCGGATGTCTTGCCAGTGTAAACTGCCTTGCCGGAAGCATCGTATACTGTGAAGTCCTTAGCTGCAGAATCACCCTTCTCAACAGTCAGGGTTGCCCCC
>JAZQAA010000027.1:0-2963 GCA_045544975.1 Oscillospiraceae bacterium
AGCACCATAATGACATCGGAGTTCTTGACTGTGGAAAGGCGATGTGCAATGACAAATACCGTTCTTCCCTCCATCAGCTTATCCATGCCGCGCTGCACGATGGCTTCTGTTCGTGTGTCGATGGAGGATGTCGCCTCATCAAGAATCATCACAGGCGGATCCGCAACTGCAGCTCGCGCAATGGCAATCAGCTGCCGTTGACCCTGAGAAAGATTTGCACCGTTATTGGACAGCTCCGTTGCATAGCCCTCCGGAAGACGCGTAATGAAGTCATCTGCACCGACAAGCTGTGCTGCCTGCATACATTCTTCGTCCGTCGCATCGAGCTTACCATAGCGGATATTCTCCATCACACTGCCAGTGAACAGATTGGTTTCCTGCAGAACGATGCCAAGAGAACGGCGAAGATCGGATTTTTTGATTTTATTGATGTTAATGCCATCGTAGCGGATCTTTCCGTCTGCGATATCATAAAAACGGTTGATCAGGTTAGTGATTGTGGTTTTTCCCGCACCGGTAGAACCGACAAATGCTACCTTCTGTCCCGGCTCTGCATAGACAGTTACATCATGTAGTACCGGCTTGCCTTCTTCATATTCGAAGTCCACCTCATTGAGCCGGACATCGCCTTCCAGCTTGGTATAGGTCACCGTACCATCTGCCTGATGCGGATGCTTCCATGCCCAATGGCCTGTACGCTTTGTTGTTTCTGTGATGGTTCCATCTTCTGCAATATTGGCATTGACAAGAGTCACATAGCCTTCATCTGTTTCGGGCTGTTCATCCATCAGATCGAAAATACGCTCAGCGCCAGCGATACCCATTACAATCGCATTGACCTGCTGAGAAAGCTGATTGACATTGCCAGTAAACTGCTTTGTCATGTTAAGAAAGGCAACAACGACACTGATATCAAGCAAACCAATTCCGGACAAGCCGACATTTGTAGCATTACACAGCACCATCAGACCGCCTGCAAGTGCAATGATAACATAGAGTACATTTCCGATATTCATGATAATGGGACCAAGAACATTTGCAAAGGCATTTGCCTTGCAGCTATCCGCGCAAAGCTGATCGTTGATCGCATCAAAGTCCTTTTTGCAGCGTTCTTCACGGCAAAATACCTTTACCACCTTCTGGCCATTCATAATTTCCTGAATGTAGCCTTCGGTCTTAGCAATGGCTTTCTGCTGAAGGATGAAGTATTTTGCAGACCCTCCGCCGACTTTTTTTGTGACAAACATCATCAGGAAAACGCCGAACACGGTAATCGCAGTCAGCCAAATGCTGTAGGAAATCATAATGAAAAATACACAGATAACCACTGTTCCAGCGCGAAGCAGCGTCGGAAGTGCCTGAGAAATAAGCTGCCTTAGTGTATCAATATCATTTGTATAATAACTCATGATATCGCCATGCTTATGGGTATCGAAATAGCGAATCGGCAGATTCTGCATTCCCTTGAACATGGCACCGCGCATCTTATTCAGGAAGCCCTGCGTGATAATTGCCATGAGCTGTGAATAAAGTGTAATGGCAATCGTGGAAATGATATACAGAACCACAAGCAGCACGATCATGGGAAGGAGCTTTTCATAAGCATAATCCCAGCCAAGATCATTCTCAAGTGTATCGGTAATGACCTTAATTACCTTCTGGATATAGATATCCGGAATGGCGGCTACAACGGATGAAAACAGGATACAAACAATCGTTACCGGAACGAGAACAGGATAGAAGGCAAAGAGCATCTTCACAATTCTGCCGAGTACGCCCGGTTTTCTTGCTGTAGGTTTATTCATTGTCATCGCCTCCATTCTTCTGCTGTTCATATACTTCGCGATAAATTTCACTTGTGCGGAGCAATTCTTCATGCGTTCCGGAAGCTGCAATGGTTCCATTATCCATGACAAGAATCAGATCCGCATTCTCTACTGATGCAATTCGCTGGGCAATGATGATCTTGGTTGTTTCCGGGATGAATTCAGCAAAGCCTGCGCGAATCAGCGCATCCGTCTTGGTATCCACAGCACTGGTGGAATCGTCAAGGATGAGGATCTTCGGTTTTTTCAGCAAGGCTCTTGCAATACAAAGACGCTGCTTCTGTCCGCCGGATACATTGGTTCCGCCCTGTTCAATATAGGTGTCATATCCATCGGGGAAGGAAAGAATGAATTCTTCCGCCTGTGCAAGCCGGCAGGCTTCCTGAAGCTCCTCGTCCGTTGCATTTTCATTGCCCCAGCGCAGATTCTCCTTGATAGTACCGGAAAAGAGCAGGTTCTTCTGCAGAACCATTGCCACTTCATTACGAAGCACCCCAATATCGTAATCGCGCACATCCACGCCGCCGATCTTGACAGAACCTTCTGTTACATCATACAGGCGAGGGATCAGCTGCACAAGAGAAGATTTACTTGAACCAGTACCGCCGATAATGCCGACTGTCATACCGGATGCAATATGCAGGTCAATGTCGTTGAGCGCGAATTTCTTTGCACTGGAAGAATACTTAAAGCGCACATCCGTAAAGTCAATTGAACCATTCTCTACAACTGTTACAGGATTCTCCGGAGAGGAAAGCTCAGGCTGCTCATCAAGCACCTCGCAGATACGCTTTGCCGATTCTGCGGACATGGTCAGCATAACGAAAATCATAGAGATCATCATCAACTGCATGAGAACCTGAACGCCATAGCTGAGCATTGCTGAGATCTGACCGATATTGATACTCTGATCCACAATGGCCATCTTAGCACCAATCATCAGAATAACTACCATATTAAAGTACATACAAATCTGCATCAAAGGCGTATTAAGAGCAACGATTCTTTCCGCCTTCGTAAAATCCATGCAGATATCCTCAGCAGCTGCAGTAAATTTTTCCTTCTCATGTTCCTCACGAGAAAAGCCCTTCACAACACGCATGGCTCTGACATTTTCCTCGATGGATTCATTCAGGC
>JAZQAA010000028.1:0-2477 GCA_045544975.1 Oscillospiraceae bacterium
CCCCCTCCCTAAAGGGAGGGGGAAATATAGCGGGGTGCTGCCGCACCCCGCCCCCGTCCTGGAAGCATCGCTTGGCTCGCTTCCAGACCAATTCAGGATATATGAAGGGACTGACAGCAGATGAAAAGTCATCCCCTTGTCACACTTTGCTCAGCAGCCCATAATCAAATCACCCAACCGTCACATAATCCGATGCCACATAGCCGGTCATGCCGTTCCATGAAACAACATACCAGCTGCCGGTTGTTCCGTAAATGGTCAGCATCGCTCCGTTCGGAATCGCGGCGATGATCGAGGACTGCGTCGTCGGAAGGCTCCTGAGATGCAGCGTGGAACCATCCGTTGTCACCATTCCGCGCATCACTGCCTGCGGAAGAACAAAGGGAATCCCAAAATAATCACAGAGGGATTCGACAAGATTGGCTGCGATCGCAGTGACATTCTGCCGGATCCACGCTGCATCCTCCGGATTATCGTGGTAGCCGATCTCGCAGAGAACGGAGACGGCTCTTGTTCTTGTAACCTCACCCAGCGTTTGGGTCGGGCGGATATTGCTCTTATCCGGCAGTGGGTAGATCATCTTGAAATTATTCGCAATGATCGTCGCCAGTCGCTCACTATCGGCACTCCCCGGATAGAAATAGATGTCAATTCCGCGCAGTCTGCCGGCAAGGCTCGGCGGTGAAGCATTCGTATGCAGTGCAAGATGCACATCGTAGTAGGCAGCATTCGAATCGGCAATGGCACCGCCGACATTCCGATTGGGATCATTACGGACATAGGCAATGCCGCTTGCGCGGAGATAGGGTTCCATGCGGTCTGCAACGAGATTCATATACTGCTCTTCGTTCCCGCCGCCTGTATATTGATTCCATTCCTGCGTGGATGGACTCAGAAAAATCTTTGGCATAATGACAGGTCTCCTTTATGAAAGAGTCGCTCTCCCCTATCATAGTATGCCGGTGGCTTTCCTTCTGCGAATCTGAATCTTACAGTGCGCCGTAAACGATATTGCGCATGAGCTTTGCTGTATCCGTCGTGCCTGCACACGCAACCTGAATCCAGAAGAAGATGGACAGTTCTTCCTTGGGATCCACACAGAAATAGGTGCCCGTCCAGCCATCCCATCCGAATTCACCGGTATTCGCGATGGTACCTGCATGAGCTCTGTCCGTCAGGACGCGGACAAGGCTGCCGTATTCGTAGCCGCGAAGGGAATCCCACTGCTGATCCTGCAAAAACTGCGCGCCGCCCACCTGCGGTGTCCGGATATAGTCCACGGACTGCCTGCTCAGAATGCGCACACCGTCCTTCGTTGCGCCTCCGCAGGCAAGTGCTTCTGCAAATCTTGCATAATCCGGGATGGTGGAGCAGAGTCCTGCACCGCCGGAAATGAACGCGGGCAAGGATTTTCGGTCATTGAGACCGAGATAGCACCCGTCATCCCGTAAAAGCTCACGGCTGTCCCCCCAGCAATAGGAGGCTGCAAAGCGCGGAAGCTTCTCCTTTGGCACATAGAAATCCGTATCCTCCATGCCGAGGGGGGCAAAGATGTGCTTTTGGAGGTATTCTCTGTAGTCCATACCGCTTGCCGCCTGAATGACACCGCCGAGGATATCGGCACTGGTGCCGTACTCCCAATGCGTTCCGGGGACGAACGCGAGCGGAATTTTCGCCATTCTTCTGCAAAATTCCATTGTGTCCACAGGATTGCTGCCATCGCGGCGCGCTTCCATTTCTCCGAAGAGGGATGCTGTGTCCTTCTGGGTCTGGCTGCAGCAGTTGGGGTAAGCAAGTCCCGAGGTCATATTGAGAAGATGCTGAATGCGCAGCGGCTCGGGAGAAACAAAGGTCTCGCCGTTCTCGTCATAGACAAGGCTTTCCTTGAATTCCGGCAGAAAATAGGAAACGGGCATATCGGGATGGAGAATTCCCTTTTCCACAAGCTGCATGGCTGCAGCAGCCGTTACAGGCTTCGTCATGGAGTAAATGCGGAAAATCGTATCACTGCGCATTTCCAGTGCATTTTCCCTGTCTGCTAATCCAAAAGAGCCGGAATACAGGCATTTTCCGGATTTGTAAACCGCTGCATTCGCGCCGACAAAGACACCGTTTTGCAGGTCGCGTTCTATGAGCTGATCAATTTTCTGTTTCATGATTGCCTCCAATTATCAAGTGTTTCCGTTTCCGGATGTATAATCAATCTCCGACAATGCAACCTTTAGAGACTGATCCAGTGTGAACGAGTAGAGATAGGCGCTGTGAACAGGTGCGCCCATGATTCTCTCCACCGCCTTCTGGTAGAGTCCAAGCTGCAGGCTGTAGGTATCCAGAAGCTGCTGTGCTGTTTTACCGTGATCGGTTTTATAGTCCACGATCACCCAACCGTCATTCTCTCGGAACAAGAGATCCATCGTACCGATCAGAATGCCGTCCGAAGCGGCATATTGCTGATGCAGCGGTGAATCCTCCGGCAG
>JAZQAA010000029.1:0-3068 GCA_045544975.1 Oscillospiraceae bacterium
CTGATTCAGAATGTTCCCCATATACCGCAGTCGGAAGAGTATCCGACCGGCTGTGAGAGCGTCGCAGCGGTTTCGCTTATGAGGTATTACGGGGAGGAGATCACCGTCGAAGCCTTCATCGACCAGCATCTTCCCATTGCGGACTATCCAAGTCTTGGGGATGACGGTATTCTCTATGGAGAAAGCCCATGGGAGGCATTCATCGGCGACCCCTATTCTTCCAGCGGGTACGGCTGTTATTCTACTGCGATCGTTAAAGCACTCAAATCCGCAGTTTCGCAGCGCTTTATCATCCACAGCATCAGCCAGGCAAGCCTGCCCATGCTCTGTAAGGAGTATATTGATCAGGGTCACCCCGTCATGATCTGGGCAACCATGTATATGAAGGAAGCCTACCCGGGCAATTCCTGGCAGCTTCCCAATGGAGAAACTTTCCAGTTCATCTGTCCGGAACACGCCCTGCTGCTGATTGGCTATGATCAGGAGAATTACTATTTTTGTGACCCCCTTTCTGAGGAAACAGTGAGTGCATATCCTGTAGAAATGTGCGAAAGCGCTTACGAAGCGCTCTATTCTCAGGCAGTTGTAATGTTTCCTGCATAAAAATTTGCGAAGAAAACAGAAAAAATTGACTTTAGGTATGGACAAAGTTGAAATTATGTGCTATAATGAAAAAAATAGTAGCAGTATGCTGCAATTTTAATCCATCGAAAGGAAGATCAATATGAAATTTCATAAGCTGTTTTCTGCATTGACAGCGGCTGCCATTTGCTTTGGCATGGGTACAGCCCTGCCCGAAAAATTTAGCGCTGCAGATGAATCTGTGAAAATTATGGCTGTCGGAGATTCCATTACCCATGGCTACATTAACGGTGACAATGGATATCGTAAATATCTTTGTTATTACCTCCAGCAGAATGGTATCACCTATGATATGGTGGGACCGGAGAACAACTGGACGAATGAAACCTCTTATAATTGGAATGGTACCACCATTACCTATGATCCGGCGCATTGCGGCTACAGCGGCTATTCTACTATGAGTTATTCAACAGGCGGTTCCAGAACGGGTATCTACGAAACCTTGTTTTCGAATGGCAACATGATGGAAACCTATGATCCGGATATCGTTCTCCTGCAGATCGGTACCAATGACCTTCTGGACGCCAATCTCGATATTCGTGAAGGTGCCTCCGATATTACCGGAACGACAACAGCTGTTGACCGTCTGGAAACAGTGGTGGATAAAATTCTGGAAAATATGGACAGCACCGATGTGCTTTTCGTCACAACAGTGCCGGATATTGATGCCGTTACTCGTTATGACTGGCTGAGTGCGTATTACCGGTATGATATTGATGTTTACAATGATATCGACGCCCTCTCTGCCAAGGTGCAGGAGTGCGTGGATGCCTATAACGATGGTGTCCGCGAAATCGTAGCAGCCAAGCAGGCAGAAGGCAAGAATGTACAGCTTGGTGATATCAACAGCTGTATTGATATTGCTGCCGGTGATCTTGAGGATGGTGTACATCCGAGTGAACAGGGCTATGTGAAGATGGGCGCTCATTGGGCTGAAAAGATTACAGCATACCTTGGAAATGCCGGAACCGAAACCACCCCCACTGAAACAGAATCCGAGACTGTCACAGAAACAGAGCCTTCTGAAACAGCAGAACCCACCACTGAGACAGAACCGGAAACAACTACAGAAGCTGTAACCGATCCGACGGAGGAAACAGATCCCACTGAGGAATCAACCGAAGAGGTAACAGAGCCGACTGAACCTTCCGAAACAAGCCCCGAAGAAACAACAACGGAAGCAATTCCTGAAACGACCGGGGATCCGACAACGCAGGCACCGACCGATTCCGGTGTCAACTTCGGAACTGGTGATGTGAATCTTGACGGTGCTTTAAGTGTTCTGGATATTATCGCTCTGACAAAGCATCTTCTGAATGTGACACCTTTGACAGGCGACGGCTTTGTCGTGGCGGATATGAATTATGATGGTATTGTGGATGTCTACGATCTTGCACTGCTTAAGAGAACTATCCTGATTTATACGCCGATGCCCCTGTCTTAATCGATCTCAATTGATATTCATGCAAAAAGCACATGGTAATACCATGTGCTTTTTTTACTGCATACTTCTGTAATGAAGCGGTGTCATTCCTGTCATCTTGCGGAACTGCCGCAGGAAGTATTTATCATCCTCGTACCCGCATTGCAGTGCAATTGCAGAAACGCTCATCGCGGTTGCAAGCAGGAGATACTTTGCATAGCAAATTCTGCTCCGGATCAAGTCCTGATGAAATGCAATTCCGAAGAAATCCTTGTAGGTCGCACGGAAATGTCCGTGGCTCAGATGCAGCTCAGAACAGCTTTGCTGTGCATCCCATTCCTGCTCCGGATGTCGATAGAGGTCGTTGCGAAGCTTGGCATAGGGGGGATAGTTGGGCGAACTTCTTTGCTTTGTTATTCGCAGTATTGTTTGCTGAAGCTCCTCCTGCAGGTCGGCGAGTGCTGAATCCAGCTGAAATCCCCTTGCCGGAAACAGGCGTGATACAACCAAAAGGGAATCCAGTCCGCAGTGTTCATGGGACAGTGGCGCATAGCGAATGGAGGTCTCGATTTTGTCCTCAAGCAGGGACATGGATTGTACGGAGCCGTTTCCAACAACTGCAAAAACATAGAGCTGTTCAGAGATTTTTGCGCAGAATGCATTTTTCTGCATGGCAAATTTCTTGAGACATTCCGCAGTTTCCATATCCATTCGTACAGCAATACGGCGCTGCTGGAGCTGCTGATGATCCATGAATAAGCCTGTACGGATCAGAAGTAATTGTACTGTATCCTGTTCATCAGCCTGATGCAGCGGAAGAGTCAGTGCATCTGTCAGACCGCTTTCGTTGTATAATCCAGTGATGGAATCATGTGATTCTGAAAGATCCCTGCACGCAAGCAATGTACCAATATCATTTTTCATCCGGAGGAATTCCAGAGCGTTGGAAGCAATTTTCAGCCAGTCACGGAAAATCAGATCATAGCAGTCGGGATGGTCATAC
>JAZQAA010000030.1:0-4001 GCA_045544975.1 Oscillospiraceae bacterium
AGAACGACATGGCTACGATCCGCCTTCAGCTTCCATGGCAGTTTGGAAGGAACCCAGAAAATCAAGCGCCACATACGCCTCCACCGTCCCGGCGAACCCCCCGCCGTGCACGCGAACCGCACCCCTGCCGCAGAGAAGTTCCTCGCTCAGCGCAATGGTCAACGCCACTGCCTGCTGCTGCGCGTCCTCATAGGTTGCCACATTCTGCAGATAGCAGAAGGAAGATTTTCCTGAAGCCTTCACATCTTCAAGATAGTGGTCAAATTCCCCTCTGCGCAGCTTATCCGCCTGTTTCTGCACACGGGCATCATCACTGAAGAAATGCATCGCACGCAGCACGGCCCTGTCGCCGCAGGCTTTCCGGACTGCCGGAAGTGCTGCAAGCAGTGCTTCCTTGCTGGTTTCTGAAAGCACGGAAACGCCGAGTTCCTTAGCAACGCTGCGCATTTCCGCAGGAATCGCCGCATACGCATCGGTCAGATCCGCATGATCCGCACCGCTGTCCAGGATGCAAAGGGCATAGCCTTCCTTGGCAAGTTCCACCGTCACACAATCAATGACGGGCATCTCTTCCTTAAAATCAATCGCAATCACGCCGCCGACGGAACAAGCCATCTGATCCATAAGGCCGCAGGGCTTGCCGAAATAGACATTCTCCGCATACTGTCCGATCTGTGCAATCTGCACAGCATCCACTTTGCCTTCTGCAAAGAAGGTATTGCAGAGATTGCCGACGAGCACCTCGAACGCTGCCGATGACGAAAGTCCCGAGCCTCGCAGAACACTGGAGGTCGTATACGCATCAAAGCCGGTCACGGGATATCCCATTTCTGTAAATTTCGCAGCAATTCCGCGCAAAAGCGCAGCGGAAGTATTTTCCTCCTCAGGGTGGGGAGCAAGATCATCGAGCATCACGGTATCCATGGTGAAGCCTTCGGATTTGAGACGGATGACGCCATCCTTCCGGGGCGCTGCCACAGCGATGATATCCAGATTCACGCTTGCTGCAAGAACATGGCCGCCCTGGTGATCTGTGTGATTGCCGCCAAGCTCCGTTCTGCCCGGTGCAGAAAAGAGTGACAATGCATCATGGTCGCCGAATTCTTCACAGAACTTCACAACCGCATCCGCATAACGCTGCACATAGGGTGCAAGCGCGTCACCGGAGCAGACATAGAGCTTTTCAAAAATTGTATCAAAGGCACCGCTCCGAAGTGCCTGCAAAAGTTCCTGCTGGTTCATAGTGACTCTCCTTTGATATGTCAAATATCCAGAAAATCCGCAGATTTTACGGACAAGGGGATTCCCTTTTATTATAGCATACTCTCCCCCATTTGTCCAGTATTTTTTTAAAATGGTACAATATTGCATTTGATTATTTTTTCTGTTATAATATAGAAAAAACGAAAACGGAGGAATCAGAGATGCAATACATCCACTGTCCGCAATGCGGAGCAAGGCTCACTGCAAAGGAGATCGGCGACGAGGGACTTGTCCCCTACTGTGAGATCTGCAAGCGCCCATGGTTCAGCGTATCCCCGCCCTGCGTGATCTGTCTCCTGCACGATGGAAACGGCAGCATTGCGCTCATTGAACAGACCTACGGCACAAAGGGATTCAAGTGCGTTGCCGGCTATCTGAAGGCGGGCGAAGCAGCGGAGGAATGTGCAGAGCGGGAGGTTCTGGAGGAGACTGGGCTTTCCGTCCGTTCTCTCCGCTATGTGAAAAGCTGGTACCACGACCGCGGCGACAATCTGATGCTGGGGTTTGTGTGCGAGACAGAACGCTGTGATTTTGTCCTGTCCGGCGAGGTCGCTGCTGCCCAGTGGTTCGCACCGGAGGAAGCGCACGCCGCGCTCCGCGAAGGCTCCATTGCGCAGCAGCTGCTTGAAGCTGCACTTCCGTCCATTCTGCACAAAGCGCAGGAGAAAAATTTGTAAATTCCACTAAATATTTGATTACTGTCCAAGATTTTCCTTCCTGTGTTGTTTTATGAGTGAATGCGCGCAAAAACAATATGGAAATGAGGAACTGACTTATGAGGAATTACAAACGACTGACTGCAGGAATCTTAGCACTTTCCATGCTGTTTGGTACGGGGAGCCTGCCGGCGGAGAGTAATATTTTCTCCATCCTGTCCGCATCCGCGGAAGAGACAGCGACAGAAGGCACCTATGAAGACCTGACCTATCTCAACTATGGCGATCACATCGAGATTACAAAATGCTATCAGTGGGCATCCATTGTTGAGGTGCCATTTGATATTGACGGTATCCCTGTCACACGCATCGCAGACGGTGCCTTCAAAAACTGCAAGGTTATGAGTACGATCTATCTCAGCCCCAATCTCACGGAAATAGGAGATGAGGCGTTCTACGGCTGTACGCAACTCAAATACATCACCATGCCGCCCAATCTGGAACGCCTTGGCGCGAGGGCATTTGCAGAATGCCGAAACATCCACGCCTTCCTGTTCCACAACAAGCTCACAGAAATCGGCGAGGAAGCTTTTGCTGGAAGCTGGACAAGCACGGTCATCCTCCCTGCAAGCCTTCACACCATCAGCGAGGGCGCATTCCGCGGATGCGACAGGTTGACAACGCTGTGCATTCCCTCTACAATGGAGCGGATCGAAGCGGACGCCTTTACAGGCTGCGAAGCTCTTAAGAATGTCCTCTACAAGGGAACTGAAGCGGAATGGAATGCACTGTCCATCGCTGCCGGCAATGAAATGCTTGACACTGCCGGCGTGCAGTGCCGTTACAATGAGGTGGTTGTGGATCGTGAGAACACCTACATTGAGGGCATGGACAACTGGAATTTCACCAATGGCGATCTGGAATACTACTATCTCTCGGAGGAAAGCTATGCAAGAATGATCGAGGGTATGCGTTCGCAGGAAGTGGCATTCATTGATTCTCTGATCGAAACCTTCGACGAGGGATACGGCGGTGCCTGTGCAGGTCTGGCGCTCATTTCCGTACTGGCATCCGGCGGCGTACTGGATCCGGCTGACTATCAGGAGGGTGCACAGTCCCTGCATGACCTTGCACTGGATGATGATCTGCGTGATCTAATCACCTATTATTTCCTTCTGCAGATGACGGACGCCCTGGAGCTTGGCAATATCCGCGATGAGGACACGCTCGCAGAAGTCATGGAGGCCGGAACGCCTACTTACCTCACCTTTTTCGGTGATCTGATGGCAACAGAGGGCGACACCAATATATACGGTCATGCCGTAGTTGCCTATGGCATTGAATACGGCTCCTGGGTCTATGATGAAACCGAATACAGCGGCAGACTCCTCATTTATGATAACAACGCCAGCGGATTTACGGATGAGAACTGTTTGTACTTTACAGAGGACTGGGAAGAAATGACCATTCCCTATTACAGCCCGAATGAGCTGTACATCGGCTGTCTGCTCTCCGATATTGACGCGATCAATCTCCATGGACTCCACAGCGGTGTGGATTATGTCCAGCCGGAAAGCTACACAGCATTCCTCAGCACACTGTCCCTGCCGGAGGGCTATACAATTGGGAAAGAGGATGAAAGCGGCAGCTTTGCTGCAATGACCGAGGAAGAATGCAGTCTCACAACGGATGGCTACCAGATAAAATTCGCGCTCACGGACACAGAAGGCAGCTATGCGCTTACCTATGACGAAGCGCAGGAGATGGATCTGTCCATGTCCTATGAAAACTGCCTGCTCCTCACCGATGCAAGCGGTGCACAGCAAACGGTCTTTGCGCCCTCCGGCGCAGTGTCCATCTCCGGCACGGACATGGACTACAGCATTGACCTGATCTATGACGACAGCACGCATTTCACGGACTGGTATGCATTCCAGCTCTCCGGCTCCGGTACGGACAGCAACAGTGTAACGCCGATGGAACACGGCTACCTTCTGAATGCTGAAAGCCTTGACGGCGCAAAAATTATCACAACCGGCAATGCCGGAAATGCAGCATTGACACTTGCAACCGATGCGCAGG
>JAZQAA010000031.1:0-2663 GCA_045544975.1 Oscillospiraceae bacterium
AAAACTGCTGAAAAATATCGTTCGCTAAGGTTTGCGGACGAAGAAAGGCGGAGATTTTTTGAAGAGCAAAAAAATGTCCATGCGGCTGCTCAGTGCAGTGCTGGCTGTGTTTCTTTCAGCACCGACATTTCTGACAGCATCTGTTTTTGCAGCGGATACGGATACGGAAGGAACAGCCGATCTGACCCTGACTGCAGCTTCAGAAGAGGAACTGACTGCACTTTACGAAGAGCAGCGTACCTACAGTGATTATTATGACGCACATATGGATCAGCCCCACCCCGATCAGGAGGTTCTGATTCCCGGCAACAGCTACAGCAGCCTGGATCATGAAGCCGATGCGGATGTATCCGTCGGCAGCTATGGATCCGAGTTTTCCGAGGAGAATAAGGATGATGTTTTGATCTGGAATGCATCGGACGGTACCGTGACCTATCCGATATCCGTACCGGAGACGGGTATGTACTGTCTGGAATTTTCCTATCTGCCGATTCCTTCCAATATGGCAAATGTGGAATTCAGCATTCTGATTGATGGTGAATCCCCCTATGATACAGCGTCCCGCGCAACCCTGAATAAGGTCTATGTCAATAATGGCGAGATTCATCTTGATTCCAGAGGCAATCAGGTGCGTCCTTCCCAGAAGCAGGTCGGCAAATGGATGATGACGCCGCTGATGGATGTGGATGGTCTGTTCAATGATCCGCTTTTCTTCTATTTCGAAGAGGGCGAACATGAACTGACGCTGGATATTATCAAGGGCTATTTTGCGCTGGAATCCATCCGGCTCTATAATCCGGAGGAGCTGCCCGACTACGAAACCTACAAAGCTTCCGTGGATGCATCCGCAACAGTGGAGAATACGCCTTCCACGCTGATTCGCATTGAGGGCGAAAATGCAATTTATAAGAGCGACTCCACTCTGTATCCGACATCGGATAATTCCAGTTATCTTGTATCCCCCTCCAGTCCGTCCAAGACCGTGTTCAACACCATTGGCTCCGGCAACTGGGATCAGGCACTCCAGACCATTACATGGGAAGTGCCTGCCGAGGATCTGACAGCGGACGGCTGGTACAAGATTGGTGTCAAGGCTCGTCAGTCACAGATGCGCGGCTTCTACTCCAACCGCCGTATCTATGTCGATGGGGAGGTGCTCTGTGATGATCTCAATCAGGTGAAATTCTATTACAGCACGGAATGGCAGATGGTTTCTCCCACCGGCGAAAATGGTGAGGATATCTATGTCTACCTCGAGGGCGGACAGGATCACACCATTACCATGGAAGTAATGCCCGGTGAAATCGGCGACTCCATGCGTACGCTTGATGCTGCTGTACTTGACATCAATACATATTACCGTAAGATTCTCATGATCACGGGTCCGACACCGGATAAGTACACGGACTATTATGTTCATGAAAGAATTCCGGAGCTGCTTGATGAGTTTGAACGCCTTTCTGCGGATCTCAAGCAGATCAAGAGTGATATCGAAACCCTCGCAGGCTCCACCGGCTCCGAAGCCGCTGCCCTCGAGAGAATGTATCTGGTTCTCGATAACTGCGTGGAAAGTCCGCTGAAAATTCCGGATTACCTTTCCCAGATCAAGGATAATATTACGGCGCTTTCCTCCTGGATGTGCGACTACCGCACCCAGCCCCTTGAAGTGGACTATATCGAAATTGCATCCGCCGATCAGAAGTTCAGCGGTGTGAAGGAGAACTTCTTCAAGTCCATGGGCTTCAGCTGGAATCGTTTCTACAGCTCCTTCTTTGAGGATTACACGAACCTGTCCGATGATGTGGACGGCGAAGCCATCAATGTATGGGTCAGCCTCGGCAGAGATCAGGCAATGGTTGTGAAGGAAATGGTGGAGTCCGATTTCAATCAGAATCATGATTCCCAGGTTGCTGTGAATCTCGTTGTGGGCGGTGTTGTGGAAGCAACGCTTGCCGGCAAGGGCCCCGATGTAGCACTCTTCCTCGGCGGTGAATTCCCAGTTAACCTCGCAGCAAGAAATCTGCTTGTGGATCTCAAGCAGTTCCCCGATTATGAAGAGGTAGCAGACCGCTTCCAGCAGTATGCAGCAACTCCCTATACATATGAACAAGGCGTCTATGGTCTGCCCCTGACACAGAGCTGGGCAATGATGTTCTATCGTAAGGATATCCTCTCCGAGCTGGGCTTCACTGCTCCGCCCGATACCTGGACGGATGTCATTGATATGCTCCCTGCACTGCAGCGTAATTATATGTATGTCGGTCTGGTGCTCCCGGTTGTTTCCGGTACGAACGCCACCATTTCTGCTGCAACCGAATCCGGTCATACCTTTGCAACTCTGATGCTGCAGAATGGTGTCAGCTATTATAATGACACCCTGACCCAGACGAACTTCGACAGCATCGAAGCTGTACAGGCGTTTGAACAGTGGACGGACTTCTATACAAAGTATGCCTTTGAGCAGTCCTATGACGGCTTCAGCCGTTTCCGCACGGGTGAATATCCCATCGTCATTGCGGATTATTCCTTCTACAACCAGCTCACCGTGGCTTCTCCGGAAATCAAGGGTCTGTGGGATTTCACAGTGATCCCCGGAACGGAGCAGGAGGACGGCAGCGTCTCCCACGCAGTGAATTCCACTTCCTCCGGTGCGGTGATTTTCA
>JAZQAA010000032.1:0-10743 GCA_045544975.1 Oscillospiraceae bacterium
GAACGACATGGCTACGATCCGACTTGGGAACAAGGCGTTCTCTGCGGTTTTTTGTTATTCAGCTTCTCCCGTTTCCGGCTCTGTCAAAGGCTCCGGATCCAGACGGTTGAGTGCAATCTTGTAGGAGCCAACTGCCCATACACGGTTGTTGTCGTTGAAGTTGATTGTGGAATCATAGCTGAACGACGCGCTCTGGGAGCTGTTGTAATTGAGCAGATCCACCGTGACGGTGATATCCTTGGTGCTCAGGGTCTCCAGTACATCCGCAGGTCCGATGACGCTGATGGTCAGATTCTTGGTGATGATCTCAAAGTCATAGGCGCTGGGCGGATTGATCACAAAGATGTTATCGCTGCTGATGGTGAATTCGCGCTTTGCAAGTCCCTCGCTGTTGAGCGAAACGGTAACCTCCTGGATGCCGCTCTGGTTGATGTAGCCTTCCTTCTCCTCGATGGTGAAGGTGTTTTGGTAATCCAGATCAATCTCTTCCAGCTTGATGGAACCCATATCCCATGTGTCCTTCTCGGCAAGCGCCGGATTGGTGGAGGCATAGGTGATGGTTTCATCGGACAGGGAGAGCAGTCCGCGCAGCCACTCCGTATCAAAGTTACTGGGAGTGTTGAGAATATTATAGGTCAGCTGCAGCTGTTGCTGCGTCAGAATGGGGATGTTGATCTGGAAGCTCGTTGCAGGAATTTCAAGGTGCTCCGTATCCATCAGTGCGCCCTCTGCAGTGAACAGCTGAATCTCGTTGCTGTAGAGGGAATAGGAGCTGTCGATCTCAGCCGCCTTGTCGGAAACTGCCTTGACGGAAGCGATTTCATCAAGCTGTGCGGAGGGACCTGTGATCTCAATGGTCGACGGCTCGCAGGTAATCTCATCCATGGTGTGTCCTGCACTGACAATGATGTTCGGCAGATCCGCCGTTACATCGAAGGTGCGTGTTTCAATGCGGTCGAACTCCACATTGACATGGGCGGGTGTGATGAAATTGGTCTCGAACTTCACATTATTGGAAGCCTCAACGCTGATGTCGAGGCTGTATTTTCCTGTCGTGCTGACGCTTCTGACCTCGGCATATGCCGTCAGATCCTCCGTGGTGAGGATACCCACCTCGGAACGGGAACCGACAATCTGTACTGTTACCGTCTCCACATCGCTGGAAACCACGCTCAGCCCGTTTGCCTCCGCATTGGTACCCTCAAGGTCAATGACAAGGGGAATGTTGTAGATGGTGCGCGGTGTGGTGGGATAGACATTCACGGAAATTACAAACCAGATCAGGATGGCAGTGAAAATGGAAAGAATGATCAGTCCCAGACGGCTTGTGATCAGCTCTTCCAGGTGCTTTCGCGCATTATGTAGCCTGTTCATCCTGCGCCTCCTTTTCTCTGGAACGCCGTTTCAGGCGGAGCTTGGAATCGGTCTGCTTCGGAATCAGGGATTCCGTCAGCAGATGATGCAGCTTGTCGCGGGTGAAATTGCGCGTGAGAATGCCGTTTTCCGCAACGGAAATCTGGCCGGTTTCCTCGGAAACAACAACAACCAGTGCATCGGAATTCTCACTCATGCCGATTGCCGCACGATGGCGGGAACCCAGCTTTTTATTGATCAGCTCCTCCTTCTGGGGCTTGGGCAGGAAGCACGCTGCCGCCAGAATCATGCCGTCGCGCATAATGACTGCGCCGTCATGGAGCGGTGTTTTCGGATAGAAGATATTGCCGAACAGCTCCTTGCTGGGTTCGGCATTGAGGATGGTGCCGTTTTCAATCTGTTCACCGAGCTTTGTCTGCTTCTCGATAACAATAAGTGCGCCGGTGCAGGTCGCGCTCAGCTCCACGCAGGAATCACAGATCGCGTCAATTGCTGTAGACCATTTGGCGGTGGCTTCGTCCGTATTCATGCCGATACCAAGGTTCTTGAGTCCGAACTGGGAGTGACCGAGCTTTTCAAAAACGCGGCGGATTTCCGGCTGGAACATAATGATGAGCGCCAGAAGCCCAATGTCAAAGGTCTGTGACAAAAGGTAGGTGATTGCCTTCAGCTCGAGCATTTCACAGATGGCGTAGGCGATGATCAGGAACAATACGCCCTTGAAAAGCTGACCTGCGCGCGTCTCACGGATGAGCTTGAAGAGCAGATAAATCAGATAGGAGAGCAGACCGATGTCCACAAAATCAAGCGGATGCATGGTTTTGATCACACTGTATATGGACTCCCAGATGTCATTCAGGGACATTTGCTCACTTCCTTTCTGTTATCGGATCAGAGAATTTCTATGTAAGAGGGCGGATGCCCTCTTTTAATCATACCACAAAACTGCAGCTTTTGCAATAGCAAATCTGCAATTCGTGATAACATTTTTTTACAAATTATGCCGAAGCGGCAAGCTCTGCAATGGCATCAGTCAGCGCAAGCACATCCTGCACTCTGCTGAATACGGACGGTGCAAATCGTACAGTACCGTCCTTGGTTCCCATTGTATGATGGGCAAGCGGTGCGCAGTGCAGTCCGGCACGCAGACAGAATCCGCGTTTTCCAAGCAGCTCGGCTGCCTCCTCGGAGGGCATTCCCTCAATTGTAAAGGACACGATCGGCACATAGGAAGCGCGTGCCTTCCGGTAAATAGTAACCCCCGGAATTCTCGAAAGCCTGCGGATGAACAGCTCGCATAATGCGGTTTCCGTCCGGAAAAGCGACTCCATGCCGTGCCGCTTGACAAACGAAAGCCCCGCCTTGACGGAGGCGGCACCAATAACATTGAGCGTTCCGCACTCAAGGACATCCGGCATCTCCTTTGGCTGTTCCGGCTGATCGGACTGGCTTCCGGAGCCTCCGCGCATCAGCGGCGGCAGGGTATATTGCCCATCGGAAATCAAAAGCCCTGTTCCGGTAATGCCATACAGTCCCTTGTGCCCGGCAGTGCAGAGGAAATTGATGCCGTCCTGCATTGTGACGGGCAGAATGCCGCAGACCTGTGCACCATCCGCAATCATGCAGATGCCGCGGCTTTGGCACAATGCGCCGATTTCCTTCCAGGGAAGAATCTGTCCTGTGACATTGCTTGCCAGCGTGCAGATGACGGCCCTTGTGTCCGGGCGGATGGCAGCTGCAAACCCCCGCACTGTCTCCTCGTCCTTTTCTGCGACAGAGGCAATGCTGTATTGAATGCGCCCTGCCTTTGCCAGTGCATAGACCGGCCGCAGGACGGAGTTGTGCTCTAAATTGCTGATGACCAGATGTCCGCCGGAGGCGGCAATTCCCTGAATCGCAAGATTCAGCGCGTGTGTGCAGTTGAGTGTGAACACCACCTGCTCCGGCTGTGCGCCGAAGAATGCGCCTGCCTCCTCGCGCGCCGTGTAGACAAGCTCGGAGGTTCTCGCAGCAACCGGATGACCGCCCCGTCCGGCACTGCCGTAACGGATGAGTGCCTTTTCCACGGCAAGGCGAACCTCCGGCGGCTTGGGATAGGTCGTTGCAGCGTTGTCAAAATAGATGGTCATACGCTTCCACGCTCATTTCTCATGCCGCGTACGGGAATTCCCTCGCGCTGCAGAAGCGTTTTGATTTCAGCGCAGTCCGCATGAATCTTCAGACCAAAGCCGCAGCCTTCGCTGTCCTGCAGACTGCTCGTTCGCATCAGTTCACAGGAATACCCCTTGGCGGTCAGCACTTTCTGTGCCTTGCGCGCCAGTGTGTCCGACGGCATGACTGCTCTGCAGATCATAGTACATCACCCCTTCATATTCAGTATACTATATCGTATGCTGAAGGGGAGTGCGCAGTTACTCGCTGCGCATGAGCAGCACAACGCAGTGCGCCGAAATGCCTTCCTCGCGCCCTGTGAAGCCAAGGCGTTCTTCCGTGGTTGCCTTCACGCTGACACGATCCACCGGAATCTCCAGTGCCCTTGCAATATTGTCACGCATCATGGGGATATGGGGCGCAAGCTTCGGCTTCTGTGCCAGAATCACCGCATCGAGATTGCCGACGCGGTAGCCCTTTTCACGGATCAGCTCCATCACGCGCATGAGCAGCTGCAGGCTGTCCGCGCCCTTGTAGGCAGGATCGGTATCCGGAAAATGCTTGCCGATGTCCCCCAGCGCGAGTGCGCCGAGCAGGGAATCGGAAATCGCGTGCAGCAGGACATCTGCATCGGAATGTCCGAGAAGTCCCAGTGTGTGGGGGATTTTCACGCCGCCGAGAATCAGATCCCTGTTCTCTGTGAGCTTGTGTACATCGTAGCCGTGTCCGATTCTGATCATAAGAGTACCTCCGCAATTGCCCTATCTTCGGGTGTAGTGATTTTGATATTTTCGTAATCGCCCGTTGTCATGCAGACCTTTGCACCGATTGCCTCCACGAGCTGGCAGTCATCGGTGAAGTCGAGTCCATGCTCTGCCGCAAAATCCACTGCTTCGTAGTACAGCTGCTTGCGGAACACCTGCGGTGTCTGCGTAATGTACAGTGACGGACGATGGGGCGTGTCCACGATCAGACCATCATCCACGATCTTGATGGTATCCTTCACCGGAACGCCGAGTGTTGCCGCGCCGAAAACTCTCGCGTCCTTGATAACCTTCGTAATATGCTCGGGCTTGACGAGGGGGCGCGCGCCGTCATGAACGGCGATATAGCGGGTTTTCTTCGAAACCTTGCGCAGTCCTGCAAGAACGCTTTGCTGTCTTGTTTCACCGCCCTCAGTGATGGCAGTCAGCTTTGTGATGCCGAGGGAAGCGGCGGTTTCCCGGATGCAGTCGTTGTTTTCCGGCTTTGTGACAATGACGATTTCTGCGATATCCGGACAATTCTGGAAGGCGAGCATGGCGCGTCCGATCACATTGGAATCGCCGAGGGGCATGAGGATTTTGTTGATGCCGCCCATACGGGAGGCATTGCCGGCACAGACGATGATGACGGAGGTGTCGGCTGCCGGAGCTGTCATTTCCTGCATAGATATTCTCCTTTATCAGTGATAGTAGTTGTCTTTAGTATACCACAGCGGAAGGCGCAGTGTCAAGGGAATTCACTGCTGCTGTAAACAAAAAATCGCCGCAGTAGGCGGCGATGTTTTTTCTATATTATCGCACCGGCACATTCACCCTGAACAGCCCGTGCCGGTTGCAGTAGGCGTACAGGATGCCGCGGCCCTTCTTCAGAAGTCTTGCGCTGCAGCTCTGCTCGGGGTAGAGCTTGACAAGCTCCGCCCTGTCCGCATAGACCATGCAGAAAAATGAGATATAGTGCGATTTTTCCATCGGATGCTCCATGGTGACGAAGTGATCCCCATCACTCAGTTCAATGGAAACAGGGTGATCTTCATCTGGCTCCTCTGCCTCCAGAACCGGCAGGGAAACGCCGCAGCAGGAGAATGCACCCTCTCCGACGGACTGGATCACATTGCCGCAGACCGGACAGACATAGAATTTGGTTTTCAGCATATTGGAGCTGCGGTTGCCGTTGACCTGACAATCCCCCGTCAGAAGCTCCGGCACGGAAACGCCCAGTGCCGCTGCCAGTTCCATGAGAATGCTGATGTCCGGCAGACCCCTGCCGGTTTCCCATTTCGAGACGGTCTTGTCGCTGACGCACAGCTGTTCGGCAAGCTGCTTTTGCGTCAAGCCCTTTGCTTCCCGCAGCCGGCGGATGGTGGTGCCTGTAATATATTGCATGATCTGCACGCCCTTTCGCTATTTTCTTCATCATAGCAGAAAACAGAGCATCCGTCAACCTACGCTTCGCAGAGAAGCCCCCGAAGGGTTTTCCCCATCGTCAGCACGAGCAGTCCGGCATAGACCAGCACGGCTGTCCCCACTGCAAGCAGGAAACCAAGACTTGCGCGGAGGGGCACAAGATCATACACGAGCCATGCCGCCGCTGCACACATGGCACCGGCGTAGCCGATGCGCAGAAGGGAAGTGCCGATCTGCAGCGGAAATCCCAGTACCCGCCGCAGACTGTACAGTGCAAGCACCAGAATCACAAGATAACAGAGACTTGTCGCAGCCGCCGCACCGGTCATGTAGCTGTGCGGCAGAAAAAGGAGATTGCCAAGGAGCTTTACCGCAATTCCCGGCAGCATGATTTTCACCGGAAGATCCGCCCTTCCAGCCGCCTGCAGCAGGCTAAATATGGGGAAGGAGAGACTCAGACAGATGACCCCCGGCGCAAGTGCCTGCAGGGGAGCCGCCGCCGCCGCAATTTCCGCAAGGCGCGCAGGATACAGGAATCGGAGAATCCCCTCGGACAGCGTGAAAATACCGCATCCTGCCGGAATTGCCGCAAGTGCCGTCAGGAGCAGGGATTGCCTTGCGCAGGCGGCAGCCTGTTTCTGATTGCCGGCAGCGATTGCCTGTGCAGCGCAGGGGAGTGCGCTTTTTGCAAACATATTCGTCAGCGAAGGCACCAGATTGAAAATGGTCACGGAAAGTCCCATGAAGGAGCCGTAGACGAAGGCGGCGGCTTCTTCGGCAGGAATCTCCTGCGAGAGCTGTGTTCCGGCATAGAAACCTTCCGGATTTTCAGAGAGCAGGCTGCGCAGTCCGTGCATCACTGTCACAAGATCAATGAACGAGGTGAGATTGGATGCCAGCGCGCCGAGCGCTACCGGAATCATAATCCGCAGCAGCGCGAGGAAAATCCGCAGGGTGCTCTCACCCTTCGGAGCGGCTGTGCTTCGGCGGTGTCCCCGACTGAAGGGCAGCATACACAGCCAGCCGGCAGCGGTGGAAAGCGTCACGCCAAGAACCGCCGCCGCCGCACCGATTCCCTCCCGGCTGAAGCCGGCAAGAAGGGGCGGCAGTGTATCCGCCCGCAGTGCCAGATGACAGAGAAACAGTCCGCTGATAAGCTTGACAAGCGCCTCCGCAGCCTGGGAAATTGCCGTCGGGTACATATTGCAAAGCCCCTCACAGTAGCCGCGTTCCACTGCCGTCAGGCAGCTCATCAGAATGGCGGGTGCGATCACCAGAACTGCCGGATATGCCTCCATGCTTTCTGCAGAAAGCCTTGTGAACGGTGCTGCAAAGAGAAATGCTGCCCCCGTACCGAGCAGTCCGATGAGGAAGAAGCTCCGCCTTGCCGCGCTGCGGATGCGCAGTGCGCCGTCATAATCCCCCTTCGCCGCACAGACGGCAACGGGCTTTGCCACGGCTGTGGAGAGTCCTGTGACCAGTACTGCATACAGCGGCAGGAATAATCCGTAGGCACAGCTGAAGTACCCCATGCCCGTGCCGCCGAGGAGATTGGTCAGCGGAATTTTAAAGGCTGCGCCAAGGACCTTGGCGATCAGCGCGGAGCTGCCAAGAATGATGGAACCCTTGAGAAATGTCTGTTTTTTCATGGAAACCCTCCCTGTCCGACATTTTTTTATTGCTTTTTTCAAATTTTATGTTGCCGAATTGAAAAATATGTGGTATAATAGGGATGGACTTCTGCTGCGGAGCTGAAAAATGTGCTATTTCCGGACAGAAATGCATAGAATGCAACTGAAAAGCTGCAGCGGAGAATTTATGTAAAAGGAATGACAACCCATGAATTATTCATTTTCTGAAAAGGTATCCCACCTGCAGGCTTCTGCGATCCGAGAGATTCTGAAGTTTACAGCGGATCCTGAGGTGATCTCCTTTGCAGCCGGAAATCCTGCCCCCGAGGCGTTCCCGATAGATGTCATCAGAGAGATTTCCGCAGAAATACTGCAAAATGATCCCATCTCCGTACTGCAGTACGGCATCACCGAGGGCTATACGCCCCTGCGCAATCTTCTCAAGGAGCGCATGGCAAAGCAGGGCTGCTTCAAGGAGGAGAGCGAGGATCTGATCGTGACCTCCGGTGCGCAGCAGGTGATGGAGCTGACCTGCAAGTCCCTGTGCAATGCAGGCGACACCCTGATCTGTGAGGCACCGAGCTTCATCGGCTCCCTCAATGCCTTCAAGTCCTACAATGTGAACCTCGTCGGCGTTCCGCTCGATGAGGACGGCATGGATCCGGAAAAGCTTGAGGCTGCTCTCAAGGCAAACCCCAACACCAAGCTGATCTATGTGATCCCGAATTTCCAGAATCCCACCGGCAAGACCACAACCCTTGCCCGCCGCAAGGAAATCTATGACCTTGCTCAGAAGTATAATACCCTGATTCTGGAGGATAATCCCTACGGCGACCTGCGCTTTGCAGGCGAGGATGTCCCCACCATCAAGAGCATGGATACCGATGGCAGAGTCATCTACGCCGGCTCCTTCTCCAAGGTGCTGTCCCCCGGCATCCGTGTCGGATACGGCATTGCACCGAAGGAGGTTATTGCGAAGATGGTTGTCTGCAAGCAGGTTTCCGATGTGCAGACCAACAACTATGGTCAGATGCTGGCATACCAGTTCATGACAAAGGTGGATTTCGACTCTCATATCGCAATGCTCCGCGGTATCTACAAGCAGAAGTGCGAGAGAATGCTCGCCGGCATTGAGCGCACCTTCTCCGAAAAGGTGCAGTATACCCGTCCCGAGGGCGGTCTGTTCCTCTGGTGCAGCCTCCCGGATGACTGCGATATGATGGGCTTCTGCAAGAGAGCCGTTTCCGAATGCAAGATTGCAGTCGTGCCCGGCAGTGCCTTCATGGTGAGCGAATCCGACCACACCACCTCCTTCCGTATGAATTATTCTACGCCCACGGATGCACAGATCGACAAGGGTGTGGAGATTCTCGGCAAGCTGACAAAGGAAATGTTTGGCTGATGCAAACTGCATAGCCGTGACAAATAAAGCAATATTTTTTATCAGAAAGGAATTATCAATTATGGCAATCGTAAGACGTTCTATGCTGGATCCGTATCCGGTGACACCGAAATATCTGGCAACCAGAAACAGTGCGCTGCATATTCCGCCGGCACAGTTCAAGAATATCAAGTTCTCCGCTGATGATGTTTACGGCGTGATCGTGGATATGCCCATGAGCAATACCGCTATGGTCACCATGGTCTGCTTCATCAACGGTGCAGCAAACCTCTACTTCAATAACGGTGCGGAGTATACCGGTGCATCCACAAAGTACAAGTCCGTTGTACAGGCTGCAAGAAACCTCGTTCTGAATGCAACACCGCTCAAGGCAGCAGCAAAGAAGACCTCTCAGTATCCGCTGCCGATCAAGGGTCAGTATGTGTATCTGATGACCAAGAAGGGTGTTTACCATGTTGCAATTGATCCTACCGCTATCAAGGAGGACAGCAAGGAGAAGAGAGTGGTTTACTACCTTGCACAGCAGGTAATGTCCGCACTGCGTACAGCACAGCTGCGTGACCAGGGAGGCATGACAGAATGAGCGAACAGGCACAGCAGCCGGCAGCACAGGAGAAAAAGCTGATTTTCAGCGGCATCCAGCCCACGGGCACCTTTACCCTCGGCAACTACATCGGTGCCATCCGCAACTGGAAGCCCCTGCAGGAGGATTACCGCTGCATCTACTGCGTAGTGGATCTGCACGCTATTACTGTAAAAATCGAACCTGCAAAGCTCAGACGCAATACCCTCGAGGCATATGCGCTCCTGCTTGCCTGCGGTATTGATCTCGATAAATCCCTGCTCTTCATCCAGAGCCATGTCAAGTCCCATGCGGAGCTGTCTTGGATTCTCAACTGCTCCACACAGTTCGGTGAGCTGTCCAGAATGACCCAGTTCAAGGAAAAGAGCCAGCGCCATGCGGATGACATCAACGCCGGACTCTTCGATTATCCTGTGCTGATGGCTGCGGATATTCTGGCATATAATGCGGATCTGGTGCCCGTCGGCGCTGACCAGACCCAGCATCTCGAGCTTGCAAGAACCATTGCACGCCGCTTCAACAGCCGTTACGGCGATACCTTTACTGTGCCGGAACCATATATTTCTCCCATCGGCGCAAGGGTTATGTCCCTGCAGGATCCCACCAAGAAGATGTCCAAGTCCGATGATAACCCCAATGCCTGCATCCTGATCCTGGACGATAAGGATACCATTATCCGTAAGTTCAAGCGTGCCGTGACCGACAGCGAGACCGAGGTCTGCTACCGTGAGGGCAAGGACGGCATCAACAATCTCCTGACAATTTATTCCGCAGTCACCGGCAAGTCCATTGACGAAGCCGTGCAGGAATTTGCAGGACAGGGCTACGGCACCTTCAAAATGGCAGTCGGCGAGGCTGTCGCTGATCACCTGGCACCCATCCGCGAGGAATATGCAAGACTCATTGCAGACAAGGCATACCTCAAGGAGTGCTATACCCGCTGTGATGCAGAGGCACTGCGCTATTCCCAGCGCATCCTGAATAAGGTTTACCGCAAGGTCGGATTCCTTGACGCAAGATAACAATGCAGTACCGGCTGCTGACCGGTACCATCCATCAGGAGGCATTTATGGTTGAATTTGAACAGAAGTCCCGCTACTCTATTACAGATCTGCGAGAGATCGTTCGTCTGCTGCGCAGCCCCGGCGGCTGTCCGTGGGACAGGGAACAGACCCATACATCCATCCGGAATGATTTTCTGGAGGAAGCCTACGAGGCAGTGGAGGCAATCGACCTTGCCGATACGGCGCTTCTTCGGGAGGAACTGGGCGATGTTCTGCTGCAGGTTGTATTCCACTGCGTTCTGGCGCAGGAGGAGGAGCAGTTTGATTTTGACGATGTCTGCGACGAAATCTGCAAGAAGCTGATTGTTCGCCATCCCCATGTCTTTGCACAGGTGCAGGCAGAGGATACGGAGACCGTTCTGAAAAACTG
>JAZQAA010000033.1:0-2124 GCA_045544975.1 Oscillospiraceae bacterium
GTACGCCTGTTCCTCCTTCGGCATCAAGGTTGGTGCAGCTGCCGGAACCGCGGTTACCGGCTGGCTGATGGCTTCTGCAGGGTATATCGAAAATGCGGCGGTTCAGACAGAAACTACCATCGGCCTGTTTCATATTCTGTACCTGTGGGTCCCCGTCATCCTCAATATCTGTATTACGCTGATTCTCACCAGAATTGATATTGAGAAAGCAAATGAAAAGATTCTTGCTTTGCATTATCAGAATTATCTCAGCGGTCAGACTTATAAACAACTTTAGTGAATCATTTGCTTTCAGTTTGCCGAAACATCTTTTTCTGGGTGCCATGAAAAATGGGGGGGCTGTTTCTCCAATGTCATTAAGTTAAACTAACGCAATACCCCTATGCTGCTGAAGAAGTGGCATAGGGGTATTTTTTCTTCATAATTTCAAAGAAAGCACTTGACAAAGTGCGAAAAATCGGACAAGCCGCCTTGTAAGTATTTTTTAGGGAGGCTTGTCCGATGGAAACATACATGGAGAAATTAAAATCGAAACTGTTTGACCTAATACACGAAATGTCCTTGCATCACTGGCTGTATGTGTCAGACCCCGAACGGCATTTCAGCAGAACCAGAAAACTGTCATTTGAAAAAGTGTTGGCGGTGCTCGTATCGATGGGCGGTGGTTCCCTGCGCAATGAGCTGATCGATCACTTTTGTTGCGCAGCAAATATGGCATCCGCTCCGGCGTTTATCCAGCGCAGAGCCCAGCTTTTGCCGGAAGCACTGGAATACTTGTTTCATCTGTTCACAACCGAAGCTGCGGCAGAGCAGTTCTACAAAGGTTATCGTCTGCTTGCAGCCGATGGTTCTGATTTACAGATTTTTGCTGACCCGAATGATCCCGATTCCTACTACCCCGGAGCGGAGGGTCAGAAGCATTATAGTTTGCTGCATATCAATGCCGTCTATGATCTTCTTAGCAGAACCTATCAGGATATTCTGATTCAAAAAGGCCGGAAAATGAATGAAAATGCCGCATTGGTACAAATGACTGACCGTTCTCCAATTCCCAATGCCATCCTCATCACAGACAGAAATTATGAAGCCTACAACGGGATCGCACATATCGAAAAAAAGGGATGGAAGTATCTCATTCGGATTCGGGACACCGCAGGAATGATTCGTCCGTTCCAGTTTCAGCCTGATTGTGACCTGGATGTCTGGAAAACCATTACTCTAACCAGAAAGCAGACCAATGCTTTCAAGCGAATGAAAGCAGATGACCCTGCCAGGTATCGTTGTTTGTCCAATTCTTCCCCCTTTGACTATATTGATCTGCATGACAACCAATATTACGACCTGAAGGTCCGCTTCGTCAGATTCCGAATCTCCGACGATACCTATGAGACTGTCATTACAAATCTGTCTGCGGAAGATTTTTCAGCCGGTGAGATCAAGCATCTTTACAATCTTCGTTGGGGAATCGAAACGTCCTTCAGAGAATTGAAGTACACCATCGGCTTGAAGCAGCCAACAAGCAAAAAGGCGGAGTACATCTTCCAGGAGATTTTCGCCAGATGCATCATGTACAATTTCTGTGAATTGGTCACCACGCACGCAGCCATTCACTACCAAAGCGAAAAGTATGTTTACCAGACAAACTTCTCCTCCGCAGTACATATATGCAGACAGTTTCTCCGTGGAATTGTAACTCCGCCAGATGCTGAAACCAACATTTCCAGGAATCTTGTGCCTATCCGTCCCAACCGGAAGGCTCCCAGAAACGCAAACCGACCAAGATTCAATGGTTTCCTCTATAAGGTAGCATAAATCTTTTCGTTTGAACAGTCTTTTTTAAGCGGATTTCTCGATCCGCTTACTTGTCATGCCATTTTTGCAGAAAAAGTGCATCCCTTGCGGGATGCACTCGTTCATTATCGTGGTGCCTTGTTCGCCAATCTCACTATCTTAATGACATTGGCCTGCAGCGGCAACATTTTTCTTGCTTTTTCTGCCCGGCGGCGGTAGAATAAAGAGCAGTAAATACCTGAGGTGATTTTTATGCGAAAACTGATCGCTTTGATGCTGGCAGCACTGCTGGCCATGACCGCCCTGTGCGGCTGCAATATTCTGGAGATGGGC
>JAZQAA010000034.1:0-5414 GCA_045544975.1 Oscillospiraceae bacterium
ATTCAGAGGGGGGACCGCCTTCATCATGCCGGAAATAAAACCAGCTGTGGAATTCTGACCCTCCGCATTCTGACCGCTGTCCCAGACAGTCACCTTATCAATCTTGATATTCTTGATCGCTTCAACCTGGATAGCTACCAGATCCTCAAGCTTCTCCGCAATCAGGAGCTTGATGGCTGCATTCGCATCACCACCGGCAGCTTCCACAATCTTACGCATACCCTCTGCCTGACGCATGAGGATTTCCTGCTGACCCTTCGCTTCCGCTTCCATCTTCGCATAGATCGCGTCAGCCTCGCCTCGTGCCTTGCGGCGGATTACCTCTGCCTCTGCTTCTGCGTCGATTTCCGCCTGTTCCTTGGCAATTTCAGCCTTTACGATGACATCGGCGTGCTGGGTAGCCTTTTCAAGATCCGCACGCTGCTGCTCAGCCTCCTGCTGTGCAGCATAGGCTTCCTGCTTTGCCCTTGCAGCCTGTACGGCTTCCGCAGCAGTTGCCTGACGAAGCGCTTCCGCCTCGCGCTCACGACGAACAGCCTCGGACTGTGCAACGGCAACTCTCGCGGTATTCTCACCCTCAATAGCCGCAGCATTGGCAGCAGCAACCTGCACGCGCTGCTCCTGCTGTGCATTTGCCTGACCGATCTCACCGTCACGGTTCTGCTCAGCAACGCTCTTCTTTGCATCGTTCACAGCCTTTGCAGCCGCTTCCTTACCGAGCGCATTCAGGTAACCGGACTCATCGGTAATATCTGTTACATTGACATTGATCAGACGCAGACCGATCTTCTTCAGTTCGATTTCTACATTCTTGGAAACCGCAAGGAGGAACTTCTCACGGTCGGAGTTGATTTCCTCAATATCCATGGTTGCAATGATCAGACGGAGCTGACCGAATACGATATCCTTCGCAAGCTCCTGGATTTCTACAAGTTTCAGACCCAGCAGGCGTTCTGCCGCATTCTGCATGACACCCGGTTCTGTAGAAATACCAACCGTAAATCTCGACGGAACATTGATACGGATATTCTGCTTCGACAGCGCATTCTTCAGATCGACATTCATGGAAATCGGTGTCAGATCCAGATACTGATAGGACTGAATCACCGGCACAATGAACGCCGCACCGCCATGGATGCACTTCGCACTTCTCGGCTGACCATTATGATCCGTACCAACCTTACCATAAACAACCAGAATTTTATCGGACGGGCACTTTCTGTAGCGAGACAGAATTGCAAGCAGGGTTGCAAACAAAATCACAACCACTACGCAAATAACAATCAGAATCCCAAAATTATCCATATGTCTTTTCTCCCTTAGTTATTATAAAATATGTATTGACTTACTTCGAAACCTCTGCGCTGTTTTCCACGACGAGGGCATCACCCAGCACATCCGTCACCAGAACCTGTGCACCTGTTGGGATCGGGGTATTTTCTTCGGTGATTGCATCATATTCCCCGAATCTTCCCTGCAACTGCATTGTTACCTTTCCTTCACCCATACCCTTGGCAGGGATCTGCAGGTAAACAGTCGCTGTTTCACCGATGGCATTTTTCAGATTGATGACGCCGTTTTCCGCGAGCCTTGCAGAAACCTGCACAATCTTTGCAACAATCACCATCATGATGCCGCCGAATACAACGCCCAGCAAAATACTAAGCAGCGGCTTCACACCGGAACTGATGCAGGCAATGGACACCCAACTGAATACCGTCAGAAATGTCACAATCGTCTGAAGCGTCAACAGCTTGAGATTGCCAAAATCTGCGGGGTTTCCGCCGTCATGCACCTCCACCGCAGCATCCACATCCATACCAGTATCCGCACCGGCATCCACGGACAAATCCAGACCCGATGTGTCGGACACATCTACGCCGCCGTCATTCTCCGCGCCAAGCATGGACATGACCATCTGCAAAATCAGTACAAGCGTTGACGGAATGGCAATGCAGTACAAAACACGCAGCATCTGGCTTAATCCGTCCCACCATGCTTCCATGGCCTTCCTCCTTTCCCTCTTCATCGCATTTCATCATGTAAATTCTCCCCCACGCCCATCTTTTTCCCAAAACGCAGACAGGCGTGTAAATTAAATTTACTACCATCATTATAGCGTATCTTTCCTTATTTGTCAATAGATTTTAAGAAAAAATAAAAAAAGACTTGCATTTTCCTGAAATATATGCTATGATATACTTGAGGGTAGTAAATTGAATTTACGCGCAAGGAGGTGAAGCACTTTATGAACAACGCAGAATTGGGAAAAAGATTAAAGGCAGCACGGCTGGCAAAGAAAATGACGCAGAGTGATGTTGTCGGCAGCTACATCACACGAAATATGCTCAGTCAGATTGAAAGCGGCATCGCCTCGCCTTCAATGAAAACGCTCGAGTATCTCGCAGGTGTACTGGAAGTGCCGATGGAACGGCTGCTTGCAGAACAACCGGAATCCCTGCATTCAGATGCAGCAGAGGCTCTTCAGAATGTGAAGGCACTTTTGCAGGAGCAGCAATACGAAGCTGTTCTGAAGACCGTGGATAGGAGCGGCTTGTATGAGGATGAATTCCACGCAATCCATGCCATTGCGCATCTTGCGATTGCGGAAGCATCCATGCAAAGCCAGCTTCCGGAGCAGCTGCAGAATGCAGTGCTCCATGCGCGTGAGGCTGCAAAGGAATCCGCCCTTGGCATTTATGCCAACGAAGCGCGGCAGGCATATGCCAACAAACTCATTGCGGAAGCCGCACTGGTGCTGAGCAGTTATTATTCCACGCTTGCTAGCGATGGCATTTGACTCCATACAGCATATCATACAAAATATATGAGAAAAAATCTCCCATTATGACAAAAAAACGCTTGACAAACCGTATAAAATATGATACAATAAAAATACCTCTTCGCGGGGGTATTTTTTATGTGCTTTTTTACCGCCGCCAGTCGAGGGAGGCAAACAACCTAAATCATCCCCAGAGGATGAAGTATTCTATCAGGAGGTGCCGATATGAGAGTTAAGGTGACTTTAGCTTGCACAGAATGTAAGCAGCGCAATTATGTTACTAAGAAGAACAAGAAAAACGATCCTGACCGGATCGAAATGAAAAAGCATTGCAAGTTCTGCAGAAAGCATACGCTGCACAAGGAAACAAAGTGATCGGAGGTCTTGAGCATGGCGAAAGAAGAAAAAGACACTTTGATGGATGCTGATGTTTCTTCCAAGGAAGAAAAGAAGGCAGCCAAGGAAAAAACAAAAGCTCAGAAAAACGACAAAAAGTCAAAGAAGAATGAAGGCAAAAACAGCGAAGGCAAGAAGCAGAACCGTGTTGCAAAATGGTTCCGCGATCTGAAGATCGAATTTAAGAATGTTACATGGCCGACCAAGAACACTGTTCTGGTCAACACCAGCATTGTACTGGGAACCATCGTAGCATCCAGTATTTTTGTTGGTCTGGTTGATGCCGGTATGCTGAAGGTTGTTCAGATGCTGCTTGACTTGAGTCAGAAGTAAGACGAACAGCTGAAAGGAGGATTTGCAATGTCGCAGGCGGCAAAGTGGTATGTCATTCACACATATTCCGGCTATGAAAACAAGGTAGCCCAGAATATCGAAAAGGTTGTGGAGAATCGTAAGCTGCACGACTTTATTCAGGAAATCCGAGTTCCAACTGAACGTGTTACGGAAATTGTTGACGGAAAGACCAAGGAATATGAACGCAAAACATTCCCCGGTTATGTACTGCTGAAAATGGTTTGCACAGATGATTCCTGGTATGTTGTCCGCAACACCCGCGGCGTTACTGGTTTTGTAGGACCTGGATCCGACCCCACTCCCCTGACTGAAAAGGAAGTGGCTGCAATGGGTGTGGAATCCGCTTCTACAATCGAGGTCGACTATACAGTCGGCGACCGGATTCGTGTCACGGGAACAAAGCTCGATGGTTTCACAGGTATTGTTCAGAGCATTGACCTTGAAGGCGGACAGGTGGAAGTACTTGTCAATATGTTCGGACGCGATACACCGACAACCATCGCACTGAATCAGGCTGTTAAGCTTGATGACTAATGTGTAAAACACACGTACGATGAAAGCGTGAAATTACGCTTTCCGTGGGAGAGCTGCGGCAAGATTGCTCCGCACTCGCCTTTACCACAATAATGGAGGTGCAATATCATGGCACAGAAAGTAGTTGGCTATATTAAGCTGCAAATCGCTGCAGGTAAGGCAACACCTGCACCGCCTGTTGGTCCTGCACTGGGTCAGCATGGTGTAAATATCATGGCATTCACAAAGGAATTCAACGAGAGAACTAAGAACGACATCGGCATGATCATCCCGGTTGTTATTACCGTTTACGCTGACCGATCCTTCTCTTTCATTACTAAGACACCGCCGGCAGCAGTTCTGATCAAGAAGGCTTGCGGTATCGAAACCGCTTCCGGTGTTCCGAACAAGAACAAGGTTGCAAAGATCACCAAGGAGCAGGTTCAGAAGATCGCTGAAACCAAGATGCCTGACCTGAATGCAGGTTCCCTCGAGACTGCTATGAGCATGATCGCTGGTACTGCTCGTTCTATGGGCGTCGTTGTAGAGGACTAATTCGGCAGGTTGTCCCTGCCCTCAATACGGTGGGAGGAAACTTTCCGCTAATCGGATGTGCGAAGCAGCACGCCGGTATTACCACTAAATTAGGAGGAAATAAATAATGAAACACGGCAAGAAGTATGTAGACAGCCGTAAGGCGATTGATACTACAAAGCTTTATGAGTGCACTGAAGCACTGGATATGGTTTGTAAGAATGCCAAGGCAAAGTTCGATGAGACTGTAGAAGTACACATCCGTCTCGGTGTAGACTCCAGACACGCTGACCAGCAGGTTCGTGGTGCAGTTGTACTGCCCAACGGTACTGGTAAGAAGGTTCGCGTTTGTGTATTCTGCAAGGAAGACAAGTACGAAGCAGCTCAGGCAGCTGGTGCTGAGTTCGTTGGCGGTCAGGATCTCGTAGACAAGATCCTGAAGGAAAACTGGATGGATTTCGATGTTGTTATCGCATCCCCCGACATGATGGGTCTGGTTGGCCGTCTGGGTCGTGTGCTCGGTCCGAGAGGCCTGATGCCCAACCCGAAGGCTGGTACCGTTACCCCCGATGTTGCTAAGGCTGTAAGTGAGGCTAAGGCTGGTAAGATCGAGTACCGTCTTGACAAGACCAACATCATTCACTGCCCGATCGGCAAGGCATCCTTTGGTGCTGAAAAGCTCGAGCAGAACTTCACCACACTGATGGAAGCTGTTGTAAAGGCTAAGCCCGCAGCAGCAAAGGGTACCTACCTCAAGTCCTGCACAGTGACTTCCACAATGGGTCCTGGCGTTCCGGTTGCTACTCAGAAGTTTGGTGTATAATCACAAATAACT
>JAZQAA010000035.1:0-4297 GCA_045544975.1 Oscillospiraceae bacterium
AAGAAGCCAAGCGCACCGAGCAGAAGGCGAAGGCTGCCACACAGGCGCATGATGCGCAGAATATCCGCGTCCGTCAGATGCAGCAGGGTATGAATGAATTCCATGCTGCAAAGGAAAAATTATCCGCAGAGCTGACAAGACTCAGCGAACGCGAAAATCAGGTGCGTACGGACAGCGATCAGATTATCGGAAAGCTTCTGGAGATCTATGAGCTGACCCGCTCCGAGGCACAGCAGATTGCGCAGCCGATTGAGGATCCGGTGGCTGCGAAACGCCGGCTCTCCGAGCTGAAGCAGAAAATCCGCGCGCTCGGCAGCGTCAATGTGGATGCGATTGAGGAGTACCGTGAGGTTTCCGAACGGTATCAGTTCCTTTCGAAGCAGATGGCGGATGTACGCCATTCCAAGAACGAACTCGAAAAGCTCATTGCCGATCTGACAGAGCAGATGTGCCGCATTTTCTCGGAAAGCTTTGCGGTGATCAATGAAAACTTCAAGGAAATCTTCCGCGATCTTTTCGGCGGCGGTAAGGCGGAGCTGACGCTCACAGATCCGGAGAATGTCCTGACATCCGGTATTGACATCAATGTTGCGCCGCCCGGCAAGGTGATCAAGAATCTGATCTCCCTCTCCGGCGGAGAGCAGTCCTTTGTCGCAATTGCCATTTATTTTGCGATTCTGCGGCTGCGTCCTGCACCATTCTGCATCCTCGATGAGATTGATGCGGCGCTTGATGAAGCCAATGTCCGCAAATATGCCCGTTACCTCAAGCAGTTCACGGACAATACCCAGTTCGTGCTTGTGACCCATCGCCGCAGTGCGATGGAGGAGGCGAATGTCCTCTATGGTGTGACCATGCAGGAGGACGGTATCTCCCGTCTGCTCAAGCTCGAACAGCCGGATGACATTCCGCTTGAGGAAGCGTAATTATAGAAGGAGGATTTTATGGGACTCTTTTCAAAAATTAAAGCAGGTCTGCAAAAGACCAGGGACGCCATGGTGCAGAAAATGCAGCGTGTTGTCAATTCCTTTACCAAGATTGATGAGGATTTGTTCGAAGAACTCGAAGAAACGATGATCATGAGTGATATGGGCGTGGAGACTTCCGTGGAAATCTGTCAGCGTTTGCGCAAGCTCGTCAAGGAGCGCGGCGTGACGGATCCTTCCATGATCATGGAGCTGATTGAAGAAATTATCAGCGATATGATGGGGGATGATGTGGAGCTGGATCTTTCCACAACACCGTCCGTCATCATGGTGATCGGTGTGAACGGCGCCGGCAAAACCACCACCATCGGCAAGCTCTGCCATCAGTTCAAGAGCGAGGGCAAGAAGGTCATTGTCGCTGCAGCGGATACCTTCCGCGCAGCCGCCATCGACCAGCTCGAGGTCTGGACACAGAGAGCCGGCGTGGATATCGTCAAGCACGCCGAAGGCTCCGATCCTGCGTCAGTTGTGTACGACGCGATCACTGCCGCAAAGGCAAGACAGTGCGATGTCGTGATCTGCGACACCGCAGGCAGACTCCATAACAAGAAGAACCTCATGGATGAGCTTGCCAAGATCAACCGCATTCTCGAATCGCGTGCGGAGGGCTGCGCAGTTGAGATTCTGCTTGTTCTCGATGCGACAACCGGACAGAATGCTGTCAGTCAGGCAAGGCTGTTCAGCGAGGTTGCCAAGATTACCGGCATCGTCCTGACAAAGCTCGACGGTACGGCAAAGGGCGGTATCGTGGTTTCCATCAAGAATGAACTCGGCATCCCTGTGAAGCTTGTCGGCGTGGGCGAGAAGATTGAAGATCTGCAGCCGTTTGACAACGCAAGCTTTGTCAAGGCGCTGTTTGACCATTCCAAAGATGTGACGCTTAGCGATGAGGAAGCAGCCGATGAGGAGGAGAACGATGAAGATTATACTGGCGACGAATAATCAGAATAAGCTCCGTGAGGTGCGCGAAATCTTAGAACCCCTCGGTGTGACGGTGCTTTCCCAGAAGGAAGCCGGTGTGAGCGTGAATCCTGAGGAGAACGGCACGACCTTTGCCGCCAATGCGGAAATCAAGGCAAGAGCCGTTTTTGAAATGGCAAAGTGCCCCATCATTGCCGATGACAGCGGTCTGTGCGTGGATGCGCTGGACGGCGCGCCGGGTGTGTATTCGGCAAGATATGCCCCCGAAGGCGAGGAGTGCGCAAAGCTCCTGCGCGAAATGGAAGGGGTTCCCGCGGAAAAGCGCGGTGCTAAGTTCGTCTGCGCCATTGCGTTCCTCGATGAAAACGGTGCACTGACTGTCTGTGAAGGCGAGTGCTGCGGTACGATCGGCTATGAGGAGAGGGGAACGAACGGCTTTGGCTATGATCCTGTGTTTATGCACGGAGAGCGTTCCTTTGCAGAGCTACGTGCCGAAGAAAAGAACGAGCTGAGCCATCGTGCCAATGCACTGCATCAGCTCTATCATGTATTAAAAGAAAGGTATTGTGATTAACTATGCTGACAAGTAAACAAAGAGCATACCTGCGCGGTATTGCATCGAATTATGAGACCATTTTTCAGGTGGGAAAGGGCGGTATCTCCGAGAACCTCATCCAGCAGGTGAAGGATGCGCTCCATAAGCGCGAGCTGATCAAGCTCCGTGTGCTGGACAATTCCATGCTCTCGGCAAGGGAAGCTGCGGAGGAAATTGCTGCACAGGCCAAGGCAGAGGTTGTACAGGTCATCGGCAGCCGATTTGTTCTCTTCAAGAGAAATCCCCAGGAACCCGTGATTGATCTCAAGGCTGTCAAGTAATGCGCGTCGGGATTTTTGGCGGCAGCTTCAATCCTTTGCATAATGGGCATCTGCATCTCGCAAAAAGTGTGCACGATGCGCTGCAGCTTGACGAAGTCTGGCTGGTTCCCACAAAGCAGCCCCCCCATAAGTCCGCCCATGCCTACGCACCGGCGGAGGATCGGCTTGCCATGTGCCGCCTTGCTACGGAGGAATTCCCCTGGCTGCGCGTGAGTGACTATGAGCTTACGCAGGATGCAGTCAGCTATTCCTATTATACAGTCACCCATTTCAAGGAGCAGTATCCGGATACGGAATTCTTTCTCCTTGTCGGAGGGGATATGCTCCGCACCTTTACGCAGTGGTACCGCTGGAAGGATATTCTGCAGTATACTGCGCTTGCAGGAATTGCCCGCGAGGAGGGGGAGTATCGGGAGCTTGAGGAAGCCGCTGCAACCTTGCGTCAATATGGCGAAATCTACCTTATCAATGTGGAAAGCTTTGCTGTATCTTCCACAAAAATAAGGGGCATGGTACAGAAAAGCCAGAATTTTTCTTGCTATTTGCCTGAAAAAATAGTACAATATATATTGGAAAGAAATCTGTATGCGGGAAGTGATGCTGCGTGGATCAAATGAAAGAAAAAATTGCATTTTTAGAGCAGCGTTTGTCACCGAAACGCTTCCGGCATTCCTGCAATGTGGCAAGGGCTGCAAGACAGCTTGCCCAGCGGTATGGTGCCGATGTGGATCGGGCGTATTTTGCAGGACTCATGCATGATATCTGCAAGGAGGAACCGTACGAATACCAATATGAGCTGATGCTGGCAGGGGATTTTCCCCCGGATGAAGCAGAGCTGCATTCCAAGAAGCTCTGGCACGGCATTGCCGGTGCGCGGATGCTGCAGACGGAATTCGGTATCCACGATGAGGAAATTCTCAAAGCAGTGCGCTACCATACTGTGGGACATGAGAAAATGTCCCTGCTGGAGGAAATTATCTATATAGCAGATATGATCTCCGATGAACGCGATTATAAAGGCGTCGGGAAAATGCGTAAGCTTGCACATGAGAATCTGCAGGAGGCAATGCTTGAGGCACTGCGCGATGCAATGATTTCCGTTGCAAAAAAAGGCGTAATGCTGCCGCAGAATACCGTTTCCGCCTATCATTATTATCTAACGCAAAAACAGCTGCAGGCAGGAAATGCCTTTGCTGGCATTCAAAGGAAGTGCGTGAAGTGAGCAAGAAATCAAAAAAGAAAAAAAAGTATTCAGCTGCTTTGAATATTGCGGTGAAAACTGGCTCCGTTCTGCTGACATTGTTTTTGATTGTCGTCATGGTTTTCAATGCCCCGATCATCGTGAAGTCGGATCGTAGCCATGTCGTTCTGTGAGCCAAGGAGTTGGTGCCCATTGTTGTCTTCCTAAGACCGCTTGGCCTCCGACTTCTTTGAATATTGCGGTGAAAACTGGCTCCGTTCTGCTGACATTGTTTTTGATTGTCGTCATGGTTTTCAATGCCCCGATCATCGTG
>JAZQAA010000036.1:0-2500 GCA_045544975.1 Oscillospiraceae bacterium
TACCTATTGACAACATTGTGTTAATATGCTAAAATATAGTAAATTAAATTTACTCAATTATGGAAGTACCCATTCTTGCTGCAAGCAGCTGTTGAATTTCAGGGAATGCCATTGCACAGAAAAAAGCATATTGTCTGCTCATTTCCCGGCATAATGCTTCGCTTGCCGGGCTGTCATAGATCAGAATCACACTGCGCAGCATTCCGCTGTCAATCCAGGCAAGCTGACCGGCATAGTATTCCAGGAATGCTTTGGTATCCGGTTCGGCATCCGGTACGGGCAGCACAGCGAAGGGGACGAGCTGCGGTTCCTCCGGTGTTTTCATGGAGGCGGCAAGGCAAAGAATCAGACCTCCTCCAAGCAGCAGTAATGTCAGCAGGCAGATAATCAGAACCATATCCATAGATAACCCTCCAATTTTTGCAGAGCAATTTCTTTTGTATTTTATGCAAAATTGCTAAAGGATGTGAAAACTGAAAAAAATTGCAAAATTCTATGGAAATATCTATTCATTTATGGTATAATGAATGTGTATATTCCGCTAAAGGAGGGATCCCATGCTTCCGATGGACTGTCATACGCATACATCTTATTCACCGGATAGTGATGCGCCGCTCTCTGCGATGCTCGATCGCGCGCAGGCAATCGGACTGCAGGCATATGCAGTTACGGATCATATTGAACTATGCCGTTTCTGGCCGCAAGGCTATTATGGAACACAGCCCCGTAATGAAGAGGATTTCTTTGATTATGCAGCATTATATGAAGCGTCCGTAGCGGCTTTCTGTGCAGAGCGCGAACGAAGGAATACGCAGATGCAGCTTGTCTGCGGAATTGAGCTTGGAGAACCGAATGCGGATTTTGCCCTTGCGGAATCCGTGCTCAAGGATTGCCGTCTGGATTTTGCGATAGCTTCATTGCACGAGCTTCCGGAGCAACTGGATTTTTATTTTCTTGATTATCAGAAGGAAGACCCCGTGAAACTGCTGGACACTTATTTTTCGGAGCTGCTTCGCATCTGCGAGTGGGGAAAATTCGATGTCCTCGGACATCTGACCTATCCGCTGCGGTACATGAGCGGCGATGCCGGAATTGTACTTCCCATGGAACGGTGGAGGGAAATGATTGCGGAATGCTTCAAGGCTGTCATCCGCAACCGTAAAGGCATTGAAGTGAATACATCGGGCTACCGCCAGGCATATGGAAAGCCCTTTCCGGAGCTGGAATATCTTCAGCTTTACAGAGATCTTGGCGGAACCCAGCTTTCCCTTGGCTCCGATGCCCATCGTCCTGAGGATGTGGGGGCAGGAATTGCCGAGGGTGCAGCGCTTGCAAAGCAAGCAGGATTTGACAAAGTCTGCTATTATCTGCGGCATGAGCCGCATTTCATAGATCTTATCTGATAGAAACGGAGGAATGCAACATGAATGAATTACTGGAACTGCTTCGGCAGAATGCACGCCTGACCAATGCGCAGCTGGCGGATATGCTGGGTACCAATGAGGAGGCGGTTGCCGCCGAAATCCGTCTTATGGAAGCTAAGGGTATCATCAGAGGCTACAGTGCCATCATCAATGATGAGCTTGCCAAAAGCAATGAGGTGGAAGCCATCATTGAACTGCGCGTGACTCCCAAGCGGGATTGCGGTTTCGACGAAATTGCCAGAACCATCATGATGTATGAGGAAGTAGAGAGCGTTTCTCTGATGTCCGGCTCCTACGATCTTTCCATTGTTGTAAAGGGCAGCAATCTCAAGGATGTTGCGCTGTTCGTATCCCAGAGACTTTCTACACTGGAAGGAGTGGTTTCCACTGCAACTTCCTTTGTGCTTAAGCGCTATAAAGAAAAGGGTATTTTTATTGAAGAGGAAGAAAAGGATGAAAGGGGCTTGATCTGTCCGTGATGAACTATGAGAATATTCTGTCCCGCCGTGTGTTGGATATGAAGCCCTCCGGTATCCGTAAGTTTTTCGATCTTGCGGCACAGATGGATGATGTCATCAGCCTTGGCGTTGGCGAGCCGGATTTCCAGACACCATGGAGCATCCGCAAGACTGCAATCAATGTTCTTGAGCGCAAGCGCATTGTTTACACTGCAAATTCCGGTCTGATGGAGCTTCGTCAATCCATTTCGCGCTACCTGAAGCGGAAGAACAATCTTGACTATGACGGAGAGCATGAAATCATCGTGACTGTCGGCGGATCTGAAGCAATTGATATGGCGATCCGCGGTCTGATCAACCCCGGTGACGAAGTACTGATCGTAGAGCCAAGCTTTGTCTGCTATGCGCCGATCGTTGAAATGACCTGCGGTGTGCCGGTTCCGATTCCAACGAAGCAGGAAAATAAATTTAAATTGACAGCGCAGGAGCTGCGCGAGAAGATTACCGATAAAACCAAGCTCCTGATTCTGCCCTATCCGAATAATCCTACCGGCGGCATTATGACCCGTGAGGATCTTGAGGAGATCGCAGAGGTGCTGCGCGGTACGGATATTATGG